>DASRUS010000138.1:0-18552 GCA_035687825.1 Myxococcota bacterium
GCTTCGACTCGCCGCGCTGGGTGCGCTCTTCGCCCGCGCGGCCCGAAGGCGATGCCCCGCCGACCGCGAGGCTCACTCCAGCTCGAACCGGTAGGGCACCTCCCCTTGCAGGGCACCTGAGCGACGCCGAGGGTGGCGGGCCGGAAGCGGGACGTCCTCTCCGCTTCGACGGCGGCCTCGTCGAGGATCCGGAAGCCTCGGGCGGGATCGGCTCAGGGACCGCCGAACGCCTCGGCGAAGATGGGCGGCCCGGCGTCGAGCAGGATCTCCTGCCAGGTGAGCGCGGCCTGGATCGGAACGGGTCGCCGGGCGGCGCCTGACCAGAGCACGTGCTCGTCCCGAGGGTCGATCAGCACGAGATCGAGTCGCACCAGCAGGAGCCCCGTCTGCGTGATCGTGAAGCGGCGCAGCGTGCCTGCCAGCATCGGACCTTCGAGACCCGCGCGCGCCGCCGTGCGCACCGCGGCGAGCGGCTCGTCGGGCGCGTGCGCCAGCGCGGCGCGCACCTCCTCCACGGGCACCACCTCGAAGCCGCGCCGCTCGAGCTCGAGGGCGGCGCGCTGCTGGAGCAGGTCCGGCACCGTGGGGCTCGACTCGGCGAAGGGGTCGCCCATGGCACGCCCCACGTCCTTCAGGAAGCTCTGGGGCATGCGCAGCGTCTGGCCCGTCGCGTTCGCGAAGGGCAGCACCGCGATCGGACGCCCGGCGACGCTTTCGGGCAGCGTGCCGCGCGGAAGCGGCGCGGACCCGCGCTCCCCCGCGGCCGCGAACCGCGACGCGCAGCCGGCCGAGGTGGCGAGCGCGGCAGCGAGCACGAGCAGCGCCGCCGCGCGCCGGCTCGCGCGCAGGCGCATCGTCAGGCTCGCCAGGGCCCAGCACGCGCCCGCCACGGCAACGCACACGGGGCCCGCGGGCAGGTCCGCGCGATACGAGAGCCCGAACCCGCCGAGGAAGGAGAGCACCGCCACGACGGCGGAGATCGCGAACGCGGAGCCGAGGCCCGGTGCGACCCGGAGCGCGGCGAGCGCCGGCAACACGAGGAATCCGAACACGAGGAGCGGCCCCGCGGTCATGACGCCGAGCGCGATCCCGCCTCCGATGAGAAAGTAGAGCAGCAGGTCGTAGCGGAACGGATCGCGACCGATCGTACGAGCGAACTCCGGATCGAAGGAGCTGAGCAGGAGGTCGCGGCGGAACAGGAAGAAGAGCGAGCCCACGGCGAGCAGCACGCCTCCCAGCATGCGCAGGTCGGCTTCGGTGATCGCGAGGAGCTCGCCGCGCAGGAGGCCCGCCATCTCGACGTCGCCCTTCGGGTTGAGCGCGACGAACAGGATCGTGGCCGCCGAGCTGAGGGCGAAGAGCGCGCCGACGCCCCACTCGGCCGGGCTGCGGCTCCGGCGCTGGCCGGCGACGAGCAGCGCGAGGGCGCCGAAGGTGGCGACGAGCGAGCCCGAGAGCGCCAGCAGGTGCGTACTCGCCGCGCCCGCGTGGCCGTGGCCGGTGAGCCAGAAGACCGCGGCGATGCCCGCGGCGCCGGCCTGGGGCAACGCCACGCCGATCAGCACGAGACGGCGCAGCACCAGGTAGATCCCCAGCACGGAGCAGAGCAACGCCACGCCGAGCCCCCCCAGGATGGCGTTGCGAAACAGGAAATCCGGCGAGAAGAAGTCGCTCACGCGGCCTCCAGGCGCACGTCGCCGTCGGAGACGACGACCGTTCGGTCGGCGCGCCCCGCGATCGACTGGACGTGGTGGGTCACCATCCAGATCGAGAGGCCGCGCGCGTCCCTGAGCTCGCGCAGGAGGTCGAGGATCCCCTGCTCGGCCTCGGGATCGATGCCCGCGGTGGGCTCGTCGAGGAGCAGGAGCTCCGGATCGGTGGCGAGGGCGCGCGCGAGGAGCACGCGCTGGCGCTGGCCGCCCGAGAGCGCCGAGTAGCGCTGCGCCGCGAGCGGCGCGGCGCGGCAGGCCTCGAGGGCCTCGCGCGCGCGGGCCCGCTCGCGCCCACCGCCCATGCGCCAGAAGGGCAGATCGCGCCAGGCGCCGAGCCGGGCCACGTCGAAGGCCGAGAGCGGATACAGCGGGTCGAGCGTCTCGCGCTGGGGCACGTAGCCGATGCGCAGCCCGGGCCGGCGCTCCACGCGCCCGGCGAGCGGCGGCAGGAAGCCCAGCAGCCCGCGCAGGAGGGTCGTCTTCCCGCTCCCGTTCGAGCCGAGCAGGACCACGAACTCGCTCGGCCGGACCTCGAGGGACGCCCGGCGCACCACCGGGCGTCCCTCGTAGCCGAAATCCGCCGCCTCGACGCGGAGCAGGGGGACCACGTCAGCCCGACGAAGCCTGCACCGCTCCCAGCAGCGCCTTCAGATTGGCCTCGATGGAGTCGACGTACGTCTCGGTGCCCGGGAGCCCCCCCGCGAGCGTCGAGATCGTGGCGACCTGGGCTCCCGTGCGCTCGGCGACCGTCTGCGCGAGCGGCATCTCGTACGCCACCTCGCGGATCACGAGCTTCACCTGCTCCCGTTTCATGGTGTCGACCAGCTCCTCGAGGTGCCCCGGCGTGGCGGGCACGCCCGGCTTGGTCTCGATGGTCCCGACCATGTCGAGCCCGTAGCGCTCGGCCAGGTAGGTCAGGTCCTGGTGGTAGGAGACCGCCTTCACTCCGCGTAGGGGCGCTGCGAGGCGCTCCCACTCGGCGATCTTCTGGTCGAGGAGCGCCGTGAATCGCGCGAGGCCCGACTGGTACGCGGACGCGCCGGCGGGATCGACGCGTGCGAGCCCGTCGGCGATGGCCTTCGCCATGAGCTTCCCGCGCACCGGGTCGAGGCTGATGTGTGGGTTGCCGAGCGGGTGGAGCTCGCCCTGGGAGCGGTTCTGGCTGGTCGGCACCTCGAGCACCTGGACGTAGAGGGAGGCGTCGATGTAGGCCGCTCCCGTGGGCAGGATCTTCGGGTTGCTCGCCACCTCGAGCAGCGGCGGCAGGAACGTGTGCTCGAGACCCAGCCCGTTCACGACGAGGGCGTCGGCGCGGTTCAGCTTCGTCACGAAGCTCGGTTTGACCGGGACCTTGTGCGGATCCCGGCTGCCCTCGGCGATCGGGACGACCTCCACGCGGTCGCCTCCGATCTGGCGCGTCATGTCCGCCACGTCAGGGAAGGTGGCGACCACGCGCAGCGCCGCCCCGGCGGAGCTCGCCGAGAACGCGAGGAAGTAGGCGCAGAGCGCCGCGGATGCAATCTCAACGGGTCGCGAAGCCATGAGCGTGACTCCCCAGGAATGCGGTCCACTGGACCGTGAACCGCTGGTCGTCGTCGGCGCCACTAGGGTCGATCTGATCGACCTGGAAACGCAGGCGCTGAAACTCCGACGGGAACCAGCTGGCGAACGCCGAGTGCGTCCGCTGCCGGTTGGCCGCGCTGGACGGGTCCTCGGCGTAGTCGCCCTCGACGCCGAACGAGTAGCGGCGGCCGAAGAAGGTCTCCAGGTAGGCGTAGCCGCCGTTGCGCCGGAAGCGCTCGTTGCCGAGGAGCGCATCGCCCGTGACCGGATCGACTCCGATCTCGACGTCCTGGAACTCCTCGTCGTTCCAGTACCACTCAGAGCCGAGCACGAAGCCCAGATAGAAACTGCTCGTCCCGGGCTGGTGACGCAGGGTCGCATCGAAGCCATAGAGGTTGCGCGTGCTGTGCTGCGGGACCGTGAGGTACGTGCCACCGAGCTCGAGATTCAGCGCATCGGTGAGGTCGAAGTACGTGGACGGATGCACGAGCCAGGTGAGCTCGTCGGGGCTGCGGTAGCCGTCGAAGCCGTCCTCGCGGAGCTCCTCGCTCCGCTCGTTCCCGACCGCGTTGTAGAGGCCGGCCGTCACGCGGATGAACTGCTCCGTCGGCGCGAGCCACGCGACCTCCGCGCCCTCGGCGCCCGACTCGCCGCCGAAGAAGCGGTCGATGGACGGCGGCCGGTAGACGAAGGGGAGCTGCTCGTCGTGCCAGTGCGGCAGGCGCCCGACATCGGCGAAGAAGCGCCCGCCCTTAGCGGTCAGGTTCCACGGCAGCGCCGTGGTGATGAGCGCGGCCTCCTCGATGCCGAAGCCTTCCTCGGTCGAGCCCGCGATCGAGGCGTAGCCGCGCAGGAAGGGGTCGATCGGCGCGGAGATGAAGAGCTCTCCGCTCTGCAGTGCGAAATCCCATCCCGATCCGCCCCCGCTGTCGGTCTTCCCCAGGGTGGAGACCACGAAGCTGACCGCGGGGTTGTCGATGTTCACGGGAGGGATGCGCGGCCCGCTCTGCGCCTGGGCCGGGACGGCCGCGCTGGACTCGAGCTCGTCGAGCCGGCGCTCGACATTGGTGAGCGCGTCCCGGGTGGCGGCGAGCTCGTGCTTCGTTGCGGCGAGCTCGGACTTCATCGCGGCGAGCTCGTCGTCCTTCGTGGCCGCCAGGCCGGCCGTCGGATGCAGGATCAGGGGCGCTGCGCAGAGCAGGACCCCGACGAGGCGGAACACCACGTTCGGCTCCTTCCCCCAGCCGGAGCCGCGGCCCCGGCCGGTCCTCGATGCGGCGGCGCGACGGGCGCGCACGACACGGCGCGCACCCGCGCCACCGCGCCGAGACAAGGGGTGATCTCGGAAGATCGGTCTACGAAGGGAGAACGGCGGACGAAGCCGGCGGGGCGCGGGGACGCGCGCTGCGGAGCTCGGGCGCCGAGCCCGGCGCTACGGGCGCGGACAGGTGGAGCGGCAGGCTCGACCCATCCGCCACGATCGCCTGGCTGGGCGCGCGCACGTCGAAACGCGTGTGCGCGGCGGCGCGACACAGCGCACACAGTCCCGGGTCGTGCGCCGCGTGGTGCGCGGGCGGCTCGCCCTGCGTCACGACCTGGGCCGTGGTCGCGACGCCACCCGTCGCGGCGGGAGCGGATCCGTGGAACGGCTGGGTCAGCAGGAGGCCGAGGAACGATGCGACGGCGAGCGAAGCGGTGGCACGACGCCGGAGCGCGAAGCGAAGCCGAGAAGGCTCGCGGAGCTCACGCATCGTGGGCCACCCTATCCGACCCTCCCCCGTGGCGTCAAGGCGGCGAGCGCTCGACCGCACGCACGCTTCGGAGGGTCCTGGAACGGACGCGGCGCGTCGCCTATCGTCGCTCGCCCGCCCCCATGCCCCCCCTCGTCCAAGCCCTCCTCGCCACCTTCGCCGTGAGCCTGATCGCGCTCGTCGGCATCCGGGTCGCGCTCGGACGTGGCTGGTCGCCGCGCCGGGAGCTGCTCTTCTTGAGCTTCGCCGCGGGCGTGCTGCTCGCCACGAGCTTCCTCGAGCTCTTCCCCGGCGCCCTGGAGCGTTCGGGGGGCGACGGGAGGGTCTTCGCGGCCGCCCTGGCGGCGATGATCGTGTTCTTCTTCCTCGAGCGCTTCCTCCACGGGTTCCACGTCCACGAGGCCGACTCCGCCGGCGCCTCGGGCTCCCTCATCCTGATCGGGGACGGCCTGCACAACTTCGTCGATGGCGTCGCCATCGGCGCGAGCTTCCTCGCCGGCCCCGGCCTCGGCATCGCGACGACGCTCGCGGTCGCGGCCCACGAGATCCCCCAGGAGATCGCCGACGCCGCGCTGCTCCTGCGCAGCCGGTTCAGCCGCCGGGCGGCCCTCGCGCTGAACTTCGCGTCGGGTCTCACCGCCGTGCTCGGAGCGGTAGCCATCTTCGCCTTCCGCGAGGCCGTGGAAGGGCACCTGGCGTGGTTCATGACCGCGACCGCCGGCATGTTCCTCTACATCGCGGCGTCGGACCTGATCCCCGAGCTCCACCGGCCGAGACCCGGGAGCTCGTGGCTCCACACGTTGCCGTTCCTGCTGGGGATCGGGCTGGTCGCCGCGCTCTCGGCGCTGGTGCCGCACTGAGCGGCTCGCCGGGGTGGGCTTCGGTATCGTCCCCGGCGTGCAGCTCTTCGCCGGCACGAGCGGCTTCGCCTATCCCGCCTGGCGCGGGAGCTTCTACCCCGAAAAGCTTCCCGCGGCGCGGATGCTCCGCTACTACGCCGAGCGCCTGCCCGCGGTCGAGATCAACAACACCTTCTACCGGATGCCGAAGCCCGCGCTGCTCGAAGGCTGGTCGGGCCAGGTGCCGGAGGGATTCAGCTTCGCGCTCAAGGCCTCGCGTCGCATCACGCACCTGAAGCGCCTCGCCGACACCGGGGAGGAGCTCGCGTACCTGTACCGCGCCGCAGCCGCCCTCGGCCCTCGGCGCGGTCCGATCCTCTTCCAGCTCCCGCCCTTTCTGAAGAAGGACCTGCCCCGGCTCCAGGGCTTCCTCGCGGCGCTGCCCGACGACCACCGCGCGGCCTTCGAGTTCCGGCATCCGTCGTGGTTCGAGGACGACGTGATGGCCGCGCTGCGCGAGCGCGAGGCGGCCCTGTGCATCGCCGAGAGCGGCGAAGCGGGCGACGCCCCGCTCGCGGTCACGGCGGACTTCGGCTACCTGCGCCTGCGGCGCGAGCGCTACGACGACGCGGATCTCGAGCGCTGGGTCCGCCAGGTGCGCCTGCAGCCCTGGGAGCGCGCCTTCGTCTTCTTCAAGCACGAGGCTGCCGGCGCGGGCCCGGCGCTCGCCGCGCGCTTCCTCTCGCTCTTCGAGGCGCGCGCGCCCCAGCCCGTGCGCCCGCGCGCCGGGGCCGCCACGCCGAAGCGCGCCTCCTGACCCGGAGCGCGACGGGTCCGGCCATGGAGCGTCCCTCGCTCGCCGCGCGCCTCCCGGCCGACGGCCCCGCCGCGCCCGACGCGATCCTCGAGGGCTTCCTCGACTGGCTCGGCGAGCTCGGCCTCACCCCCTACGCCTACCAGGAGGACGCCTTCCTCGAGCTCGTGGCCGGGCGTCACCTCGTGCTCGGCACGCCCACCGGATCCGGAAAGTCGCTCGTGGCGCTCTTCCTGCACTGGAAGGCGCTCTGCGAGGGGCGGCGCTCGTTCTACACCGCGCCCACCAAGGCGCTCGTCTCGGAGAAGTTCTTCGCGCTCTGCACGGATCTCGGACCGGAGCGCGTGGGCATGCTGACGGGCGACGCGAGCATCAACCGAGCCGCGCCGGTGGTGTGCTGCACCGCGGAGGTGCTCGCGAACATGGCGCTCCGCGAGGGCGAGTCCCTGGACGCACCCTACGTGGTGATGGACGAGTTCCACTACTACGGCGACCGCGAGCGCGGGGTGGCGTGGCAGGTCCCGCTCCTCGTGCTGCGCGGCACCCACTTCCTGCTGATGTCCGCCACCCTCGGCGACCCCGCGCCCATCGCGCGGCGGCTCCGCGAGGACACCGGGCGCGAGGTGGCGCGCATCGAGAACGAGGAGCGCCCGGTGCCCCTCGACTTCGAATGGCGCGAGACGCCGCCCCACGAGACCGTGGAGGCGCTCCTCGAGCAGGGCCGCGCACCCATCTACATGGTGCACTTCACGCAGCGCGACTGCGCGGAGCGGGCCCAGGCGCTCACCAGCGCCCGCATCACCGGGCCGGCGGAGAGGCGCCGCCTCGCCGAAGCGCTCGCGGGGTTTCGCTTCGACACGCCCTACGGTCGCGACGTGCAGCGCTTCCTGCGCCACGGGATCGGCATCCACCACGCCGGGCTCCTGCCGAAGTACCGGCTCCTCGTGGAGCAGCTCGCGCAGCGGGGGCTCCTACGCGTCATCTGCGGCACCGACACGCTCGGCGTGGGCGTGAACATCCCCATCCGCACGGTGCTCTTCACGCGGCTCAGCAAGTGGGACGGCGAGAAGACGGCCCTCCTCTCGGCGCGGGAGTTCAAGCAGATCGCCGGCCGCGCGGGGCGCAAGGGCTTCGACGAGCGGGGCAGCGTCGTGTGCCAGGCGCCGGAGCACCTGACCGCGAAGCGGCGGTCCGCGCGCGGCCGGGAGCGCCCCGGCCCCAGGCCGCGCCCGCCGCGCCACTTCGTGCCCTGGACCCGCGACACCTTCGAGCGCCTGGTGGCGCGCCGGCCCGAGACGCTCGAGGCGCGCTTCGCGGTGGAGCACGGGATGCTCGTGCTCGTCATGCAGCGCGAGAGCGCCCGGGGGTCGATCCACGGCGGCTACCGGGATCTGGCCGACCTCATCGCGCGCTCCCACGGGAGCCCGCGCCAGAAGTCGCGCCTGCGCCGGGACGCCGCGGCGCGCTTCCGGTCCCTGCGCCGCGCCGGGGTCGTGCAGCGCGTGTTCGACCCGGATCTCGGCCGCCATCGCGTGCGCGTGGCGCCGGAGCTCCAGTGGGACTTCTCCCTGCATCACACGCTCTCGCTCTTCCTGGTGGAGGCGGTGCGCGTGCTCGATCCGGCCGAGCCCGACTACGCGCTTCAGGTGCTGACGCTCGTGGAGTCGATCCTCGAGGATCCCGGCGCCGTCCTGATGCAGCAGGCCGAGAAGCTCCGCCGCGAGCTCCTCGCGCGCCTCAAGGCCGCGGGCGTCCCGTACGAGGAGCGCATCGAACGGCTCGCCGAGGTGACCCACCCGAAGCCCGACGCCGCGTTCGTGTACGCGGCCTTCGACGTCTTCGCCGAGGCGCACCCCTGGGTGGGCGTCGAGAACATCCGTCCCAAGTCGGTGGCGCGCGAGATGTTCGAGGCGTACCGGAGCTTCGACGACATGGTGCGCGAGTACAAGCTCGAGCGCGTCGAGGGGCTCCTGCTGCGCTACCTGGGCCAGGTGCACGACACGCTCGACCAGGGCGTGCCCGACGCGGACAAGACCGACACGGTCCACGACGCGCTCTCGTTCTTCCGCACGCTCGTCGCGCGGGTGGATTCGAGCCTGCTGGATGCGTGGCGCAGCCGGGTGGAGGGCCGGGGCGCGCCTGCGCGGGCCGCGGAGCCGAGCGCGGGGGCGCCGCCGGAGGTGGAGCCGCGCTCCCTGCACGCGCGGGTGCGCGCCGAGCTCCACGCCCTCGTGCGGGCCCTCGCGCGGCGCGACTTCGAGGAGGCGGCGCGCTGCGTGGCGCAGGATCCCGAGGACCCCTGGGACGCGGCGCGCTTCGCGGCGGCGCTCGCGCCCTTCTTCGCGGAGCACGAGCGGATCGTCTTCGAGCCCCGGGCGCGCCAGGCGCACTGGACCACGCTCCGCAAGCTCGGCCCCCGCCGCTTCGACGTGGCGCAGGTGCTGGTGGACCCCGGCGACGAGAACCTCTGGTGCGTGGAGGGCGAGGTCGCGCTCCCGGGTCCGCGCCTCCCCGACGGACCCCTCGTGCGGGTGCGGAGGATCGGCTGACCCCGGGACGGTCAGCGCGCGGGTCCGGCTGCCCCCGCGCGGACCTGGCCGCCTGCGGCCGTCTCGAGCACGGGCGCGTCGTCCGCGGCCGGTTCCACGGCGGGCGTCTCCGCGAACACGCGGTCCAGGAGATCCGCGCCGCGGCCCACGGACCACCAGAAGAAGGGCAGGATCTCGTAGTGGCCCGACGGCACGCGCACCCAGGTGGGCCGCCCCATCGCCTCCCAGAGCACGCGCGTGCGCTCGCCGGGCACCACGCGGTCGAAGCGCGCCGAGACGAGCAGCGCGCGGTCGGGGTCGATGCGGGGCGCCCAGGTGAGCGGATCCACGTCCTCGACGAACGAGCGCAGCTCCGTCACGAATGCGTCCCGGGTCTCGAGCCCCGTCGCGTCGCGCGCGCGCTCGCGGAACCAGCGCAGCCGGCCGTCGGCGGAGTCGTGGATGATCTCCGGCAGGCCCCCGCCCGCCATGATGAAGAAGCCGGCCTTGATGCGGTCGTCGATCCCCATGAGCGTGGCCGCCAGCATCCCGCCCAGGCTCACGCCCGCCGCGGCGAGGCGCTCGGGATCGATGCGCGGATCGGCGGCGAGCCAGTCGAGGAAGCGGCGGCCGTTCAGGAGCTGGCTGCGCAGCCGGCCCGCGGTGACGGCGAAATCCACCTGCGTCTCCTTGCGCGGGAAGAGCGGGCGCCGCTCCAGGTGGGCCGCGGCGTAGCCGCGCTCCACGAGCGCCTTCGCCACCGCCTCGGAGACCACGTGGCTCCCGCCCCGGATCGGGAACACGATCACCGCGGGATGCGGGCCGGGGCCCGGCGGCAGCAGCAGGTGGGCGCGCGCGGGGGCGCCGTCCACGCCGGGGAACTCGACGCGGAACGAGTCGTAGTCGCTTCCCTTGAGCCACGTGTAGAGGTCGAGGATGAAGCTGTCCTCGACCGTGGGCGCTTCCGGGGTCACGACGAAGGCTTCGCGGGGGACGGGGGCCGGAGCCAGCGCTGCGTCGATCGGCGGGCGCGGCAGCGGGGCGTTGGGCGTCCCGCTCGCGCGGGGGAGCGTCGTGCAGCCCGCGGCGAGGAGAGCCAGGAGGACGAGTCGCCACACCGCCGCGCCCGCCTAGTTCACGAGCTTGGCGGCCTTGCGCGCGATCCCGCTCGCCCGGCCGGTGACCTCGATGAAGCGCTCGAATCCCTCGGATTCGAGCACCCCGTCGCCGTGTGTCGTGGAGTAGATGACGTAGTCCTTGAGGTTCGGGTCCCAGATGCCGAGCGCCACGGCCGTCTGACAGCGGGGCACGAGGATCATCTCCTGGAGGCCGTCGCACATCGGCCCGTAGACGTAGACGGGCATCTCACGCCCTTCCAGCAGGTAGCGCTCGGCGAGGCGCTCGAGGAGGCTCTTGTGGCCGGACTCCACCATGGCGAGCAGGCGCAGATCGCTCTCGCTGCACACGGGCCCGCCCTCGTCGCCGTCCTGGCAGATCTGGAGATACACACGAAGGCGTCGGCTGGGATCGAGCTGCGCGGTGACGAGCCGC
The DNA here is from genome assembly GCA_035687825.1 of Myxococcota bacterium. Taxonomy (GTDB): domain Bacteria; phylum Myxococcota_A; class UBA9160; order UBA9160; family DASRUS01; genus DASRUS01. Next base: position 10,759 of record DASRUS010000138.1, read on the forward strand.
CCCACCGTGATGGGGTAGTGCGATTGGAGGTCCTGGATGACGCGCGAGCCCGTGCCGAGGTCGTTGGTGCACGCGGTCGGAACGAGCACGACGACGACCAGCAGCGGGAGCAGCATCGAGAAGGTCAGGGCGAGCGGAGCGAGCGGGAGCGGCGACATGGTTCTCATCCCTCGGCAGCAATCGCTGAGTCTCCCTCCAGGACTTCAACGATCACCTACATTGTGAACCTCCACACGAGCGGATTGTAGTGGAATTCCAATGAGTTCGGAATGACCTTCAGTCACTTTTTCGAGGGCCCCGGGAGCGCCGAGGCCAATCCCCGGGCGCGGCGCGCGGTTGGCCGCGGTTCTCGCGCGCCCGGGATCCGGCAGCTCTCGCGCAGCCGGGACGCAGCTCAATCGCGGCAGGCGACGCGCCGAAACCGAAGCCCGATGCGGCCCCCTCGCGCCCTGGCTTCGCTGCTCCTCGGCCTGGCGCTCGGCTGCGCTGCGGGGCGACCCCACGCGACCCTGCTGGCGCTCGAGCCGACCGACGCGATCCGCTTCTCCCTCCTCGCCGTCGGCGACACGGGTCGGCCCGCGCCGCTCGTCGCTTCCCTCGGACGACACCATACGGTGTCGCAAGGGCTCGACGCCGAGGATCGCCGCGCCCCGGCGGATGCGCTGGTCCTGCTGGGCGACAACTTCTACTGGCGCGGCCTCGAGTCACGCGAGCTCGAGGAGCGGATCCGCGAGAACGTGGTGGCGCCCTACTGCCGCTTCGTGGAGCTCGGCGGGGCGCGCTCCGACGAGGTGCGCGGCGCGTGCGACGCCGTCGCGGCGCAGCGCCGCCCCCGGCCCATCTACGCGATCCTCGGCAACCACGACTACGGCAGCCCCGAGAGCCCGGCCCTCGAGCGCGACGCGATCCCGCGTTTCGTCTCCAACTGGCACCTCCCCCCCGGCCTCGTCGAGGTGATCGAGTTCCCGGCGGGCGTGAGCCTGATCCTGCTCGACTCCGTGGCGCTGCGCGATCACGGCGCGGATCCGACGCCGCTGCGCGAGGCGCTGCGCCGCTCCCGCGGCCCGTGGCGGATCCTCGCCGCCCACCACCCGCTGGCGTGGGCGCGCGATCCGGGGCGCGCCTCGGACCGCACGCAGGCCGCCTACCGCGAGCAGGTGCTGCGCGCGGTGGAAGCCGCGGGCGTGGACGTGCAGCTCGTGCTGAGCGGCGACGAGCACAACCTCCAGGTGATCGAGATGGCCGCGCCGGGTCCGCGGCTCCAGGTGGTCGCGGGCAGCGGCTCCAGCGTGCGCGAGATCTCGAGCGCAAATCCCGACGCGCGCTTCGCGCTCGGCGAGCTCGGCTTCGCCCGCGTGGATCTCGTGGGCGACGCCGTGGGAGAGCGCCTCGTGGTCTCGCTCTTCGCGACGGAGCGCCGACCCCCCTTCGGCGGAGCGCCCGCGCGGCGCGTGGCCCGCTTCGCCGTGGACCCGGTCGGCGCGGCGAACGAGCTGCGCGAGGGCGCGTCCGCGACGCGCGCCCGGGCGCCCGGGCGGCGCGCCGAGCTCACGGACCTGCCGGCGCGCCCGGGGGAGGACGACCGCAGCGCGGCATCTCTCCGGGCCTATCAACGCCTCCTCCTCGAGCGGCTCGGCCGGGCGCCCCGCGACGTCGGCCTCGAGCTCAAGGCCGAGCACTACGGGTGGCTGCTCTGGCGCTACCACCGCGCGCCGTGGCGGCAGGTGGTCCCGGACGTGACGCTCCCCGAGGCGCCGGACGGTCCGATCGAGTACCGCTACGCGGCGGACGCCGCCACCTGGAACGGCGCGCTCCTCGCCGCGCTCGGCTGGGAGTACGCGGTCACGAAGCGCGGCGACGTGCTCGAGCGCATCGCGGATCTCCTGGAGGGCATCCACCTCTTCCTCGAGGTGACGGGCGCGCCGGGTCTGCCCGCGCGCTGCGTGTACGCGGGTGAGGATCCGGTGGGAAAGGCTACACAGCGTTACGTCGCTCCGGACGGAACGCCCTACGTGTACCGCGGCGAGCCCGCCAAGGGAACCTACACCCAGCTCCTGGTGGGCTACGCGACCCTGCTGCTCACGGCGATCGACGACCTCCCCCCCGCGGCGCAGCGGCGCGCGCGCGAGGACCTCGGCGCGCTCGTCCAGCACCTCGTCCAGCACGACTGGCGCATCACCCTCGCCGACGGGAAGCGGGCGCGCTACGGGTCGCTGCGTCCCCTCGTCCTCGGACACGGCGTGCCCTTCAACGCCCAGGTCGCGTATCTCGCCGTGGCCGCGGGCAGCCGCCTGGACCTCCCGGATCCCGCGGCGCGGCGGGCCGTGGCCCGGGAGTTCGCGCGGCTGCGCTTCGAGCAGCACGCCTACTACGAGCCCGCCTGGCGGCCGCCCTTCATCGTGCGTCCGGAGCGCGTGGGCCGGAGCCGCTTCCTCAAGACGAACGATCTCAATCACCTCGTGAGCGCCAGCTTCGTCGGCCTGGTCCTCGAGCTCGACGCCGCGCGGCGCGCGGGGCAGGAGCCGGACCGGCGCTTCCTGCGCGAGCTCGGCCAGACGCTCGTCTGGAGCATCGGGAAGCTCGAGGAGCAGCGGAACAGCCTCGCCAACTTCATGCTCGCCGCCCTGCTCCAGGATCCGGAGCTGCTGCGAACCATGGCGCCGCGTGACGCCCAGCGCGTGCGCGAGCGCGTGGAGCGGCTGCTCGACGAGGGCGTCGAGCAGCTCCGCCGTTTCCCCCTCGACCGCTTCCGCTGGTCGGGCGTCCAGTTCGAGGCGAGCACCCCCCAGTGGGCGGACGACTACCGGCCCGACAGCTACTACTGGAAGGTGGACGCGCGCCTGGGCTGGCAGGTGACGGGGCCCCCCACGAACCTGCTCACCAGCGCCATCGACTACCTGCACGCCTACTGGCTGTTCCGGCAGCATCGCCTGCACGAGCACACGGTCGTCGCAGAGCGCCACGGCGACGTGCTCGGCTCCGAGCACCCGGCGGTCCGCGCCGCGCTCGGAGAATGAGGGGGCGCTTGCCGCCGCCGGCGCGCACCGCTATCCGAGCGCGATGCGCCGCCGCCGGGTCGCACCCGGGGTTCCGTCGCTCCTCGCCGCGAGCCGCGCGCTCTCGCGCGAGACCTCACGCCTGTCGTTCGCTCCTCCGGTGACGCACGTCTACGACCCCCACGCCTACGCTCGCGAGCCCTTCGAACGCTACGTGCGGCGCTTCGGCCGCGCGCCCAAGCAGGCGCTCTTCCTCGGCATGAACCCCGGCCCCTTCGGCATGGCGCAGACCGGCGTTCCCTTCGGAGAGGTCGCCGCGGTGCGCGAGTGGCTGGGTGTCGGGGGCCGCGTCGGGCGGCCCGCGCGCGAGCACCCGAAGCGCCCGGTGCACGGGTTCGCCTGCTCGCGCAGCGAGGTGAGCGGCCGGCGCTTCTGGGGATGGGCGCGCGCGAGCTTCGGGACACCGGAGCGGTTCTTCGCGCGCTGCTTCGTCGCGAACTACTGCCCGTTGCTCTTCCTGGAGGCGAGCGGACGCAACCGCACGCCGGACGAGCTCCCGGTCGCCGAGCGGCGCGACCTCTTCGCGGCCTGCGATCGCGCGCTCGTGCGGAGCGTCGAGGCGCTGGGTCCCCGCCTCGTGATCGGGATCGGACGCTTCGCCGAGCGCCGGGCGCGCGAGGCCCTGGCGGGTCTCGACGTGGAGGTCGCGGGGATCTCGCACCCGAGCCCGGCGAGCCCCGCGGCGAACCGCGGCTGGGAGGCCGTGGTGCGGCGCGAGCTGCGCGCGCTCGGCGTGGCGCTCGTCGCGCTCCTGCTCGCGCTCGTCGCGACCCCCTCCGGCGCGCTCCGCGCCGGCGCCGCCGCGGCTGCGCTCGAGCTGCCCGCCGGCGTTCCCCTCGCGGGCTACGGCGCCCGCGGCGTGCGGAACCGTTCCGAAGGGGCGCTCGCCCCCGTCGAGGCGCGAGCGCTCGTCCTCGAAGGCCCGGGCGGAGCGCCGCGGGTCGCGCTCGTCGCGCTCGACGTGCTGGTCGTGTGGCCGCGGCTCCGCGAGGCGGTGGAGGCCCGGACCGCGGACCTCGACCTCGACGCGCTCGTGGTCGCCGCGATCCACACGCACTCCGGCCCCGGCGCCTACGTGGACCTCTGGCTCGCCGAGCTCGGCATCCTGGGCGGGTACCGCGAGGACGTGGCGCGCGCGGTCGCCGACGCCGCCGGGCGTGCCCTGCGCGAGGCCGCGGCCGCGCTCGCCCCCGCACGGCTCGGCGCCGCGATCGGTCCCGCGCCCGCGCTCGCCTTCAATCGGCGGCCCGGGCGCCGCGACACCGGTCCGCGCGACCCCGAGCTTCCGGTGCTCCGGGTGGACGCCCTGGGCGGCGCGCCCCTCGCCACCGTCTTCGCGTACGCCGCGCACCCCGTCGTGCTCTCCGCCGCGAACCGCTCGCTCTCGCCGGACTACCCGGGAGCCGCTCGCGCCCGCGTGGAGTCGCGGCGCGGGGGTCTCGCGATCTTCCTCGCGGGTCCGCTCGGCGACCAGAACCCGACGCTCCCCGGCGCGACGCTCGCCACGGACGACCCCGACCTGCCGCTGCCGGCGCAGCTCCGCGGCCTCGAAGCCTACGGGACGATCCTCGGCGACCGCGTGGCCGAGATCGCCGAGGGGATCCAGCCGACCGCCGCCTCCCTCGCCTTCCACGTGCGCGAGTGGGAGCTGCCGCCCGTGGACGTCCGCATCGGCTGCGTGGGGTACGTGCTCGGGCCGCTGCTGCACGTCACCGCGCGCCGCGGCCTCTCGCGCAGCGCCCGCATCGGCGCGCTGCGCCTGGGCCCGCTCGATCTCCTCGCCTCGCCCTTCGAGCTCGGCGTCGAGGTGGCCGCCAGCCTTCGTGCGCGCCACCCGGGACCGCTCCTGGTGGCCGCGCACGCGAACGACTGGCTCGGCTACCTCCTCCAGCCCGACGACTGGGCGCGGGGCGGCTACGAGACGTGCCTCTCCTTCCACGGCGGCGGCCTCGCCCCGCGCTTCGTCGACGAGGCCGTCGCGGCGCTCGCCGGTCTGGGGACGGATCCGGGGGCGCCCCCACGCTAGACTCGGAGCGATGCCGCTCGCGCGCGCCGTCCGCCATCTCCGCGACTACGTCGCGATCCCGTCGGTGAACCCCATGCTCCGCTCCGACGTTCCGCCCGAGGTCGCGGGGGAGCGCCGCTACGCGGAGCACCTGCGCGAGCAGCTCCGGGCGCTCGGGCTCGACGTCGGGCTCGTGGGGAGCGAGGCGCGGCCGAGCGTCGTCGCCGAGGCGCGCGCACCCGGCGCGCGCGAGACCGTGCTCGTGGCCTCGCACCTCGACACGGTCCCCGTGGACGGCATGGAGATCGACCCCTTCGACCCGCGCATCGAGGACGACCGCCTGTTCGGCCGCGGCGCCTGCGACACGAAGGGCGGCATGGCCGCCCTCGTGGACGCGCTCGAGCGGGTGCTCGCGCGCGGCACGCTCCGCCGCAACCTGATCGTGGTGGGCGAGGCGGACGAGGAGCTGGCGAGCGTCGGCGCGCGGGACGTCCTCGCCCACCTCGGGACGCGCCGGCCCGACTGGGCGCTCGTCACCGAGCCCACGGGGCTGCGTCTCGTGACCGCGCACAAGGGGATCGCGCTGGCCCGGCTCGCCGCGCGGGGCCGCGCTGGTCACAGCTCGAACCCCTCCGCCGGGCGCAACGCGATCGTCGCCCTCGCCCGGGCGACCCTCGCCCTGGAAGAGCTCGCCGCCGAGCTCGCCGGCCGCAAGCACGCGCGCCTCGGCCCGCCCACCCTCTCGGTGGGGGTCGTGGCGGGCGGCGTCGCCCCGAACGTGGTGCCCGCCGAGGCGTGGCTCGTGATGGATCGCCGCGTGCTGCCCGGCGAGACCGCCGCACAACTCCGGGCCGAGCTCGAGGGCGCCCTCTCCGAGCACGGCGTGGAGCACGTCTCGGTGGAGTCGTGCACGCTGGAGAAGGGTCCGCTCGCCACGCCCGACGATCATCCCGCGGTGCGCGCGTGCGCGGCGGCGCTCGGGGCGGCGGGGTTCCCCGCCGAGCCGGCAGCGGTGGCCTTCGCCACCGACGCGGGGATCTTCGCCGAGCGCGGGATCCCCTGCGTGGTCGTCGGTCCCGGCTCCGTGGAGCAGGCGCACACCGCCCGCGAGTTCGTCGAGGTCCGCCAGGTGGAGGCGATGGCCGACTTCTTCGTGCGCCTTTTGGAGAGCGACGCGCGATGAACCAACTCCTCGACGACGCAAGCCCCCCCCACGCGCGCGGCGCGAGCTCCGCGCCGTGACGATCCATCCCTCGGCGATCGTCGATCGGAAGGCGCAGCTCGGGGTCGACGTCACGGTGGGACCGTTCGTCGTGATCGAGGCCGACGTCGTGGTGGGCGACGGCTCGGCCGTGGGCGCCCACGCGGTGCTCCACGGCGGCTGCCGCCTGGGGCGCCGGGTCCAGGTGGCGCCGCACGCCGTGCTCGGCGGCGCGCCCCAGATCCTGGGCCACGCCCCCGTGCCCGCCTTCGTCACGATCGGCGACGACAGCGTGATCCGCGAGTACGTGACGGTACACCGCGCCGCGAAGGAGGGCGGCGAGACGCGTGTCGGCCGCGGCTGCATGCTGATGGCCCTCTGCCACCTGGCCCACGACTGCCAGATCGCCGACGGCGCGATCATCACGAGCTACGCCGCCCTGGCCGGCCACGTCGAGATCGGCGAGGGCGTGGTGCTGGGCGGCCTCGCGGCGTTCCATCAGCACGTGCGCGTCGGACGGCTCGCGATGGTGGGGGGCATGTCGCGCGTGATCAAGGACGTGCCGCCCTTCGTGATCGCGGAGGGCAACCCCTGTCGCGTGCGTGGGCTCAACTCCGTGGGCCTGCGCCGGGCGGGGCTGCCGCTGGAGGCGCGCCGGGTGCTCAAGCACGCGTTCCGGCTGCTCTACCGGAGCGACCTCAACACGAGCCAGGCGATCGAGGCGATCCGGAACGAGCTGCCGCGCGAAGAGAACGTCGATCAGCTCGTCGCGTTCATCGAGTCGAGCAAGCGCGGCACCACCGCGGGCGCACCGAGCGACGACGAGGCCGAGGACGAGTGAGGAAGGAGGAGCGCATGACCACGGGATGCCTCACGGGTCGCGCCGCGATCGTGACGGGAGGGGCCTCCGGGATCGGACGCGCCACCGCCCTCGCCTTCGCCCGGGAAGGCGCGCGGGTGTGCGTCGCCGACCTGAACGCGGAGGGGTCCGAGCGCGTTGCCAAGGAGATCGCGAGCGCGGGCGGCGAGGCCTTCGGGTTCCCGATGGACGTCTCCGATGCGGCCCAGAACGAGGCGGCGGTGCACGAGACCGTTCGGCGCTGGGGAGCGCTGCACGTGGCCTTCCTGAACGCCGGGATCGCCGTTCCCTCGTCGATCCTCGCCGGCGACGTGGCTGCCTTCGATCACGTCTTGGCGGTGAACCTGCGCGGCGTCTTCCTCGGCCTGCGCGCGGTGGCGCCCGCCCTGATCCAGGCGGGCGGCGGCTCCATCGTGGCCACAGCCTCGGTGGCCGGACTGCGCGGCGGCGTGGGGATGCCCTCGTACTACGCCTCGAAGCACGGCGTGGTGGGTCTCGTGAAGGCCGCCGCGGCGGAGTTCGCGCCGCACAAGATCCGCGTGAACGCCGTCTGCCCCGGCGTGATCGACACGCCGATCCTCGGGCCGCTGCACGGCATGAAGGAGTTCACCGAGGGCATCTTCGCCCGCCTCCATCTGCTGAACCGCGTGGGCCAGCCCGAGGAGGTGGCGGA
>DASRUS010000139.1:0-4142 GCA_035687825.1 Myxococcota bacterium
CGGCTCGTGATTCCGCGCCCGAAGCCGGTCTCGCGTTCGAGCAGCACGACGGAGCGGCCCGTGCGCGCCAGCGCCGCCGCGGCCGCGAGCCCCACGACGCCGCCGCCCACCACGACGACCTCGACCGACCGGCGCGCTCCGGACCGGGGCCGGCGCCGGGCGGAGCCCGTCAACCCGAGGACCGCAGCAGCCCGAAGAACGCCGCCCGGCGCGCGGGGTCGCGCGCCAGCAGCCAGAGGAAGAGGCCGAGGTACGTCGCGATGAAGCCGTAGCGCACCTCGGTGCTCGGGAAGACGAGCTGGCCGAAGAAGAGCCCGGCGAGGAGCAGGGCCTCGCGCAGGCCGAAGCGCAGGTCCGCGATCAGCAGCGTCGCGAGCAGCGACTGCGCCGAGGTGAGCCAGAGCTCCTCGGTCTGTCGCGCGTCCAGCGGCAGACCGCGCCACGTCCCCGACGACAGGCAGAAGGCGATGGGGATGGCGCCCACGAGCAGCGTCCACTGGTTCACCTTCGAGGAGATGAGCGCGGCCATCCCCACCGAGCCGCGCAGGCGCAGGGCGAACAGGATCGCGATCAGGAACTCCGGCGACTCGGACGCCAGCGGCGCCACCCACTGCACGAGCAGGAACTCGTCCACGTGCCGGTTCTTCCCCACGTGGACGAGGCTCTCGGCGAAGGGCTCCGCGGAGACGAAGATCGCGTACGCCGCGAAGACGAAGAGCCCCACCGCCCACAGGCGGCGGCCGAGGTCGCCGAACTCCCGGTCGAGGAGCGCCGCCGGCCCCACGAGCTCCACCTCGGCCGACTCGCTCTTGGTGGCCCGCGCCACGTAGAGGCCGAAGAGCAGGAACAGCACCGCCGCGTCCAGCAGGTCGATGTGCCCCTCGAGCGGGATGAAGAGCGAGTAGATCGTGGCCAGCAGCAGATAGCGGATCTCGAGGCGCTGATGCCTGTGGATGTGGAGGGTGTGCGTCCGGTTGCGCCGGCACGCGATCCACACCACGAGCGGCCAGCCGAGGCCGATCAGCAGCCGGTTGGCGCCGGTCATGTTCGCCACGGCGTAGGGCGCATAGCTCGGATCCTCGCCCGCGCGGATCGCGAAGTGCAGGTCCACGGCGTACTCGGGGAGCACGCTCACCAGCGCCAGCACCAGGATCGCGAGGGACTGGGGCACGTCCCGCTCCGCGAGCTCCATGGCCCAGGAGAGCACGAACGCGCCGCCCAGGATCGCGAGGCCCGAGAGGCACGCGATCACCTCCTGGGGAAGCCCGAGGCCGCCGAAGGCCTGGGCGACGGCCCAGGGCACCGGGAGCCCGCCCGCCCCCACGAAGGCGAGCACGTCGCGCTTGCGCGCCCGCGTGTACCTGGAGTGCGGGCTCATCGCGGCGGCGCCCCGAACGCGCGCTGGAAGCGCTCGCCCAGCTCGCCGGGAGCGAGCTCCAGGCACTGCGTCCCCTCGCGCTCCACGCTGAGCGAGCCCAGCAGGCTTCCGAGCCGCCCGCACGTCTCGAGGCTGAGTCCGCGCGCGAGCCCGTGGAGCAGGCCGGCGCGGTACGCGTCTCCGCAGCCCGTGGGATCCACCACGGCCCGCGCCGGCACCGCCGGGATCTCGAAGCCGCGCGCCCCGGAGCGGATGCGCGAGCCGTGCTCGCCGAGCGTCACGACCAGCGCGCCCACGCGCTTCACGACCTCCTCCTCGTCGAGGCCGGTCTTCTCGAGCGTGAGGGACCACTCGTAGTCGTTCACGACGTACACCGCGGCTCCCTCCAGCAGCTCCACCAGCTCCTCGCGCGCGAAGAGCGGGAGCCCCTGACCCGGGTCGATCACGCTGGGGACGCCGCGGCGCTTGAGCTCGCGCGCGTACTCCTGCATGGCGCGCTTGCCGTTGGGCGCGACGATGGCGACCTCGACGGGCTCGCGCACGGCGTCGAGGCGCGCCTCGTGCGCGCGGTCCATGGCGCCGGAGTGGAAGGCCGTGATCTGGTTGTCGTCGAGGTCGGTGGTGATGAAGCACTGCGCCGTGAAGGCGTCGTCCAGCACGCGGATGCCGTCGCGCCGGATGCCGTGACGGTCGAGCCACGCCGCGTACTCGTCGAAGTCGCGTCCCACCGCTCCCAGCAGCAGGGGATCCTCGCCGATCTGACGCAGCGCGAACGCGATGTTCGCGCCCGTGCCCCCGAAGCTCTTGCGCAGCGTGGGCACGTGGAAGGAGACGTTCAGGGTGTGGATGCGGTCGGGCAGGATGTGATTCCGGAAGCGGTCGCGGAACACCATGATGTGATCGATCGCGATGGAGCCCGTGACCAGGATCGACATCCGCACCTCCGCCGCCGCGCAGTCTGGCCAGGCTGGGAGCGGGCGTCAATGGGAAACGCCGGGCGGCCCGGGGATCGCGCGGGTACACTGCGCCTCGTGCGCATCGCGGAACTCTACGCCGAGGGCGGGCCGGTCTTCTCCCTCGAGTTCTACACGCCGCAGACGCCCGCGGGCCAGCGCGGCCTGTGGCGCGCCATCGGGGAGCTCAAGCAGATCGGCCCCGGCTTCGTCTCGGTGACCTGCGGCGCCGCGGGCACGACCCGGGAGCGGACCGCCGACGTGGTGATCCGCATCCAGGAGGACTTCGGCCTGGTCGGGATGGCCCACGTGGTGTGCACGGGCACGACCCAGGCGGAGCTCGTGGAGACGCTCGGCCACCTGCGCGCCCACGACGTGGAGAACGTGCTCGCGCTGCGCGGCGATCCGCCGCGGGATCGGCCCGACTGGCAGCCCGTGCCCGGGGGCTTCCGCCACGCCGACGAGCTCGCCGCGTTCGTCCGGAGCCGCTTCGACTTCTGCCTGGGCGGCGCCTGCTATCCCGAGAAGCATCACCAGGCGCCGAGCCCGGAGGAGGACCTGCGCAACCTCAAGAAGAAGGTGGACGCCGGCGTCGAGTTCCTGATCACCCAGCTCTTCTTCGACAACGCCGACTACTGGAGCTTCGTCGAGCGCGCGCGAGCCATCGGCGTCCGCGTGCCGATCGTGCCGGGCATCATGCCCATGCGCAGCCTCGCGAATCTCGAGCGCGTCGCCGGGCTCTCGCCCGGCTCGAAGATCCCGCGCGAGCTCGAAGCGGGACTGCGGGCGGCGGGCGACGACGAAGCGCGCTCCCTCGAGGTGGGCGTCGCGTGGGCGGCGCGCCAGTGCCGGGAGCTCGTGGAGCGCGGCGCGCCGGGCATCCACTACTACACGATGAACCTCGCGCCGCCGACGCTCGAGGTCCACCGCAGGCTCGCCCCGTGAGCGAGGCGCCGCTCCGGATCGGCGTGCTGCTCTCGGGCTCCGGGACGAGCCTGGAGAATCTCTGCGAGCGCATCGACGCGGGCGAGCTCCGCGCGCGCGTCGCGGTCGTGGTCTCCTCCCGGGCGAAGGCCCTCGGGCTCGAACGCGCCCGGCGGCGCGGCCTCCCCGCCCTCGCGGTGCCGCGTCAGGCGCACCCCGAGGTGAAGGAGTTCAACGACGCGCTCCACGCCGCCCTCGAGCCCTTCGACCTCGACCTCGTGCTGCTGCTCGGCTTCCTGTCGCCCTTCGAGCTGCGCGGTCGCTTCGAGGGTCGCGCCCTGAACGTGCATCCGGCCCTCGTTCCGGCGTTCTCCGGGACGGGCTTCTACGGCGCGCGGGTGCACGAGGCGGTGCTCGAGGCGGGCGTCAAGGTCACGGGCGCGACGGTGCACTTCGTGGACGAGCAGTACGACCACGGCCCGATCGTCCTGCAGGAGGCGGTGGCGGTCCTCGACGACGACACGCCCGAGACGCTCGCCGCGCGGGTGCAGGCCGTGGAGCGCCGGCTCATCCCCGAGGCGGTGCGCCTGTTCGCCGCAGGCCGCCTGCGCATCGAGGGGCGCAGGGTGCGAATCCTGCCGGAACGCGAGTAGAGGGTCGCGCGCGGGGCGCCGGCGCCGAGGGGCCGGCGCGGAAGTCAAGCGCAGGCCGCCACGTGCTTCGGCAGGCCTCCGCGCAACGCGCTCCGCGAAAGTGACACCCAGGTCCGTTGTCGGCCGAGCCATGGAGCGCCGGCCCCTCGGCACCGGCGCCTCGCGCGAGCCTACCCCCGCTCCGGCAGGATTCTCACCCGGCGCCCCTCGATGCGCAGGCGGCCTGCGGCGAAC
>DASRUS010000140.1:0-4360 GCA_035687825.1 Myxococcota bacterium
CGCCGACGATCTCGCGCGGCGCTTCGAGAAGGACCACGACGACTACCATGCGATCATGACGAAGGCGCTGGCCGACCGCCTCGCCGAGGCCTTCGCCGAGTGGCTGCACCTGCGCGTGCGCCGCGAGTGGTACGCCCACGATGAGCACCTCTCGCTGGAGGAGCTCATCACCGAGCGCTACCGCGGCATCCGCCCGGCCTTCGGCTATCCGGCCTGCCCGGACCACAGCGAGAAGCGCACGCTCTTCGCGCTCCTCGACGCGCCGGCGCTCGGCATCGAGCTCACCGAGAGCTGCGCCATGTGGCCCGCGGCAAGCGTCTCGGGCCTCTACTTCGCCCACCCGGCGGCGCGCTACTTCACGGTGGGCCGGATCGGCCGCGACCAGGTGGAGAGCTACGCCGCGCGCAAGGGCATGGACGTCACCGAGGTGGAGCGCTGGCTCGGGCCGAACCTGGGGTACGAGCGGAAGTAGGGAGCGGGGCGGGGGGACCCCGAGCGAGGCCTCTGAGGGCGCGCAACCGACACCGCGACCGAGGCGGACCCGGTGCGCCCGAAGCGAACGAGCGAGGGGTCCCCCCGCCCCGCGCCGCGCGGCTAACCTAGCTCTCGTGGCGCAGAGCCTCGTCGTCATCACCGGCGCCTCGAGCGGCCTCGGCCTGGCCCTGGCGCGGACGGTGCCGTGGTCGCCGGCGCGCGTGATCGACGTGAGCCGGCGCGGCGCCCACGGGCTCGAGCACGTGAAGGCGGACCTCGCGGACCCGGCCGGCTGGTCCGCGGTGGCCGCGCTCTTCGAGCGCGAGATCGCTGGGTTCGGGGGGGAGCGCGTCGTCTTCGCGCACTGCGCCGGGACCCTCGAGCCGATCGGCTTCGCGGGCGAGGTGGACGCTCCTGCGTACGCGCGTCAGGTGCTCTTGAACTCGGCCGCGCCCCAGGTGCTGGGCGACGCGTTCCTGCGCGCGGCGCGCGCGACCGCGGTCCCGTGCTTCGTGGTGATGATCAGCTCCGGCGCCGCGCGCAGCGTCTACGAGGGCTGGTCCGCCTACGGCGCGGGCAAGGCGGCGATGGACCAGTGGGTGCGCACGGTGGGCGCGGAGCAGGAACGGCGCGGCGACCGCGTGCGCATCCTCTCCGTCGCGCCCGGCGTCGTCGAGACGGCGATGCAGGAGCAGATCCGCGCGACCCCCTCCCAGGACTTCCCCGAGGTGCAGCACTTCCACGAGCTCGCCCGAAGCGGCGCGCTCCGCAACCCCCTCGACGCCGCGCGCGACATCTGGTCGCTCCTCGACGGCGAGCTCCCCAACGGCGCGGTGGTGGACCTGCGCGACCTCGCGTCCGAGGCGAAGCCTCCGCCGAACGCCACGGCCAAGGACTACACGCGCACACTCGGCGTCGTCGAGGCGATCACCGCCGTGCGCGACCAGTGTCCGAGCGGCGCCGTGCAGGCGGCCGCGCGAGGTGCCCTCGCCGCGATCCAGCGCGAGGGCGCGTCCGCGCTGCCGCAGCAGGCCTTTCTCGTGCTCTCCGCCGCGCGCGGCTGGACGGGCGAGCGCGCCGAGCAGGTGAAGCGCTCGCTGCGGGGCTTCCTGGAGCCGGGCGAGCTGAAGACGTGAGCAGCCCGCTCAGATCGCCCGCCCCGTCCCCTCCCAGTAGCGGTTGCGGAGCTCGCGCTTCAGGAGCTTCCCCGACGGGTTGTACGGGAGCTCGTCCACGAAGTCGATGCTGCGGGGCCGCTTGTAGTCGGCGACGCGCGCGGCGAGGAACTCGCGGAGCTCCTCCTCGCGGGCCGCGGCGCCCGGCCGGAGCTGTACGACCGCCTTCACCTCCTCGCCCCACTCGGCGTTCGGGACGCCGATCACCGCGCAGTCGTAGACCGCAGGGTGCTGGCGGAGCTCCGCCTCGATCTCCGCCGGGTAGATGTTCACGCCGCCGGAGATGATCATGTCCTTCTTGCGGTCCACGATGTAGTAGAAGCCCTCTTCGTCCACGCGCGCCACGTCGCCCACCGTGAAGAAGCCATCGCGCAGGCACTCGTCGGTGGCCTCCTGCTTCTTGTAGTAGCCCGTGATGAGCGTGGGATTGCGCACGTAGAGCGTGCCGACCTCGCCGATGGGAACCTCCCGTCCCTCGTCGTCGAGGATCCGGATCTCGTTCCCCGGCACGATGCGCCCGCAGGAGCCGGGCTTGCGGAGCTGGTCCTCGGGCTGGAGGATCGTGTTGATGGCGGTCTCGGTGGCGCCGTAGAACTCGTAGACGCACGGGTTCGGAAAGAGCGCGACCGTGCGCTCCTTCACGTGGAACGGGAACGGCGCGGCGCCCACCAGCAGGCGCTGCATCGAGGAGAGGTCGTAGCGCGCGAGCACCTCCTCGGGCAGCGACGTGATGCGGTTCAGGATCGTCGGCACGAGGAAGGCGGAGGTGATGCGCTCGCGCTGGATCAGGTCGAGCGCCTGCTCCGCGTCGAAGCGGCGCATGACGAAGACGGTGCCGCCGAGCAGGTGGGCGACCCCCGCGAAGGCGGGCGGCGCCGAGTGGTAGAGCGGGCACGCGACGAGGTGCCGCTCCGGCGGCGCGTAGCGGAAGCCGAGCGCTACGCCGATCAGGAACTCGCGCGTGGCGTCGGGCCGCTCGTCCCCGGGATCGCGGAAGGCGCCCTTGGGACGCCCGGTCGTGCCGGAGGTGTAGATGATGGAGCCGCCGGCGCCGCGCTCCGTGACGAAGCGGTCGGGCGAGCCCGCGGCGAGGGCGTCCTCGAAGGGCAGCGCCTTCGGGAGGGCGCCCCCGCGCTCGGCGTCCGCTCCCACCACGACGAAGCAATCCTCCGGGACCTTCGGCATCGCGCCGAGGGCTCCCTCGAGCCGGCCCGCGAAGGCCGCCTCGCAGACCACCGCCTTCGCGTCCGAGTCGTCGACGATGTAGGCGGCCTCGGGGCCCGTGAGCCGGAAGCCGAGGGGCACGCCGAGGGCGCCGAGCTTCTGGAGGGCGAAGGCGAGGGCGAACTGCTCGGCGCGGTTGTGGAGCATCCACGCCACGCGGTCGCCCGCGCCGATGCCCCAGCGATCGCGCAGGAAGCTCGCGAGCCGGCAGGCGTGCGCGTCCCACGCGTCGTAGGTCCAGCGGAGCTCGCCATCGACGATCGCCTCGGCCTTCGCGTTCTGCCGGACGACGAAGTCGAGGGTCCCGGGCTGGGGCTCGGCCATGGCTCCTCCTCGAACGCGCCTCCCCCACCCGAGCGCGCCCGGAGGATATCACCGCGCGGGGCCCCGGCGTCGCTACCCTCGCGCGCCATGCGGCGGCTCCACCTCTTCGAGTTCAACGATCGCCCCTGGGTCCCGGCGTGGCTGCGCGAGTTCGAGACCGAGTACCTGCACACGGTGCTGCTGCTCGTGAAGCCCTTCGACGCCCTCGCTCCCCGCGTCGCCGAGACGCTCCAGAACTTTGGCGGGCGCGAGATCCTGGACCTCTGCTCGGGAGGCGGGGGCCCCCTGCCCACGCTCCTCGAACGCCTCGCCGAGGACCACGGCCTCGAGTGCCACGCCCTCCTCTCGGACCTGCTCCCCAACCGCGCCGCGCAGGAGAAGTGGAAGGGCGCGGACGGCCGCATCCGCTACCTCGCCGAGCCGGTGGACGCGATGGCCGTCCCGCCGCACCTGCGCGGGATGCGCACCCTGTTCGACGCCCTGCACCACTTCCGCCCGCGCGACGCCCAGCGCATCCTCGGCGACGCGCGGCGCGCGGGGGTCCCCATCGGCGTCTTCGAGGTGGCGAGCCGGGACGTCGCCCACGTGCTCGGCTCGATCTTCATCCCGCTCTTCGTCCTCGCCGTGACGCCGCTCACCCGCCCGTTCTCGTGGAGGCGGCTCTTCCTGACCTACCTCATACCCGTGCTTCCCCTCCTGATCTGGTGGGACGGGCTCGTCTCGAACCTGCGCGCGCACCGAGTGGAGGAGCTGCGCGAGCTCACCCGCGAGCTCGCGGCGCCGGACTACGCCTTCGAGGTGGGCTCCCTCGGCTCGGGGCCGAGCCTGGTCACGTGGGTGCTGGGAAGTCCTCGGCCTTCTACCCTCTAGTCGTGGCCTACCCCACGCAATCGCGCGACACGGCTCGCGAGGCCGAGCGCATCCAGGTCGAAGCCTGGCGTCGCTGGGACCCCGAGATCCAGGGGTACTAGTGTGCCCTCGGAGCCGTGTCCGACGCCGCTCCTCGTTCAACGCCATTCACCAGCGCACGCTGCTGAAGGTGGATTTCTTCGTGCTGGGCGCAGGTGACTTCGACGCGGAGCAGCTGGAGCGTCGCCGCCCAGTCGCGGTGTCGGACGGGCCGGAGCCGCGCGTCTACATCTCGAGCCCCGAGGATCTGATCC
>DASRUS010000141.1:0-3306 GCA_035687825.1 Myxococcota bacterium
GACGCCACCTTCACCACGTCGCGCTGGATCGTGTAGGGCTCGGGCCGCTCGAAGCCCTCGCGATACAGGAGGATCGTGATCTTCGAGCCGCGCGGGCCGCGCATGAGCTTCACCGCGTCGAACAGGCTCATGCCCTTCGTCGAGCGGCAGGTGTCGCCCTCCCAGTCCGCGGGCGGCTCGGTGGGGCAGATCTCGACGATCTGGTCCTTGGCGCGGACGCCGGCGCGGTAAGCGGGCGTGCCCTCGATGGGCGCCACCACCTCGATGAAGCCGTCGCGCCGCTTGCTGATCTCGATCCCGAGGCCGTGGAACTCGCCCTTCGTGTCGATCTGCATCTCTTTGTGGGCGGAGGGATCGAGGTAGGAGGAATGGGGATCGAGGTCGGCGAGCATGCCACGCACGGCGCCTTCCACGAGCTTGCGCTCGTCCACCTCTTCCACGTAGTTCTTGCGGATGATGTGGAGGACGTTCGTGAAGAGGCCGAGGTCCTCGTAGCGGGCCGCCGAGGCGAGGCCGCCGAGGCCTCCCGTGCCCGAGAGGAAGATCGTCGCCGCGGTCGCACCGCAGAGGAAGCCGAGCATCATTCGCGCGCGGGGTCGGATCATGAGACCTTCCGTGGGGTGAGGGCCCGGGGGGCCGTAAGTGGGCTCATTCTAACATCAATCTCGGAGCCACTCAGCCGGATCGAGGGGCTCGCCCCCCCGCCGGATCTCGAAGTAGAGGCGCGGGCCCGCGAGCGATCCCGTCTCGCCCACCGTGCCCAGGGGGTCGCCCGCCGCGACGCGCTCCCCGAGGGCGACCTTCGTTTCGGCCAGGTGGCCCGAGACCGTGAAGTAGCCCTCGCCGTGGTCGAGGATGACGATCTTTCCGTAGCCCCGAAACCAGCCCGCGAAGCGCACCGCGCCGTCGGCCACGGCGCGCACGGGCGTCCCCTCCTCGGCCGCGAGGTCCACGCCCTTGCGGAAGGTCTCGGTGCGGAACTCGGGGTCCACGACCCGCCCGAAGCCCGCCAGCACCTCGCCGGCAACCGGGGGGTCGAGCTGCCCGCGCAGGCTCGCGAAGGGGCGGCCGGCTGCGATGAAGCGATCGCGGGAGGCGCCCCCTTCGCCGAGGCGCGCGAGCGTCTCCTCCAGCACCTTGGCCGCGGCCTCGAGCTCGTAGAGGGCCTGGCGCTCGCGCGTGCGGTTCTCGCGCAGCTCGCGCAGGATGGCGCGCTTCGCCCCGCGCTCGCGGCCGAGCTCGCGGCTCCGGCTCTCGAAGCGCGCGGCCGCGGCGTCGCGGTCGCGGGCCGCCGCGTGCATGCGCGTGCGCGCGCTCTCGATCGCGGAGGCTTGCGTGCGGTAGCGGAGGATCAGCTCGCGGTCGCGTACGAGGAGCAGCCGCAGCACCTCGAGCCGGTGCAGCAGGTCCGGAAGGCTCTCGGCCGCGAAGAGGATCCGCAGCGGACCCGGCTCCCCCGCCTTGTAGAGGGCCACGGCGCGCACCGAGAGGGCCTCGCGCGTGGCGGACTGCCGGCGCGCCAGCACCGCGGCCTCGGCCTCGAGCTCGGCGAGGCGCGTGCGGGCGCGCTCGCCGTCGGCGCGCGCGCGCTCGGCGTCGCGGGCCAGGGCCTCGGAGGCGCGGTCCATCTCCTCCACCACGTCCAGCAGCGCGCGGCCCTCGCGCTCGAAGGAGGCGACCCGCTCGCGGTGCTCCTCGATGGCGCGGCGCAGGGCCTCGAGCTCTTCCTTGCCCTGCGCGCCTGCGCCCCCGGCTCCCGCGACGAACGCCCCGAGGAGCAGCGCCCCGGCGACGGCTCCCCTCATCGCCGCCAGCCCTGCACCAGCGCCGCCGCGGAGCCGAGCCCGCCGAGGAGGGCGCCCGCGGCGACGAGCACGGCGAGCTCGCGCGGGTCGAGGAAGCGGGGCTCGGCGAAGCCGAGGAAGAGCTGGATCCCGCTCTCGAGGCGCGGCAGCGCCAGGCGATAGAGCGCGTAGAGGGCGAGGCCGGCGATGCCCCCGCCGAGGAGGCCCTGGAGGATCCCCTCTGCGAGGAACGGGATCGCGACGAACGTGCGCCCGGCGCCCACCAGCGAGAGGATCTCGATCTCGTCGCGCCGCGCGTAGATGGCGAGGCGGATCGTGTTCGCGACGATCAGCAGCGTCGCCAGCGCCAGCACTGTGCCCAGGGCGAGGCCTACCGCGCGCGCGAGGTCGATGGCGCGGGCGTAGCCCTCGACCCACTGCTCGCCCTGGCCGATCTCGGCGACCCCGGGAAGCTTCCCCAGGGATTCGGCCAGGGCCCGCACCCCCTCGGCCGAGCGGCGCTCGGGAACGAGCGTGAGCTCCAGAGAGGCGGGCAGGGGGTTCTCGCCGAGAGCGTCCGCGATGCCGAGCGCCTCGCCCACGCCCGCCTCGAAGTGCGCGAGGGCCTCCTTCTCGGTGGTGAGCATGACCCCTTCGACGCCTTCGAGGGTGGCGGCCGTCTCCATGAGCTCGCGCTGCTCGTCGAGGGTCATCCCCTCCTCGAGCCACGCCGCCACGTGCAGGTCGGCCCCCGCGCGCGCGAGGAGGTCCTCCATGTTCGCCAGCAGGAGGGCGAAGATCCCGCCCAAAAGGAGTGTCATGGCGATCGTCACGACCGCCACCGCGCTCGTCACCGGGGTCGCGCGAAGCCCGCGCGCCGCCGAGAGTGCGAAGAAGCGCAGGCGGAAGAAGAGGCGCTTCATGCCCTCGCCGCCGAGGCGGGGGCGTTCTCGACGAGGCGCCCGGCCTCGAGGCGAAGCCGCCGCTCGCCGAAGCGCTCGACGAGGCCGATCTCGTGGGTGGCGACCACCACCGCCGTGCCCCGCGCCGCGACCCCGGCGATGAGCTCCATGATCTCGATCGTGAGGTCGGGGTCGAGGTTGCCCGTGGGCTCGTCGGCCAGCAGGATCGAGGGCTCGTTCACGAGCGCCCGCGCGATGGCGACGCGCTGCTGCTCCCCCGCCGATAGAGATAGGGGATGGGAGGCGCGGCGGTGCTGGAGGCCCACGCGCTTCAGCATCGCAAAGACCCGCGCACGGATCTCGCGGGGCGGCGTCCCCGTCACTTCCAGCGCGAGGGCCACGTTCTGCTCCACCGTGAGGGTGGGCAGCAGCTTGAAATCCTGGAAGACGACGCCAATCCTTCTACGAAGTCTCGGGATCTGCGCCTCGCCGAGGCGCGCGATGTTGCGGCCGAGGACCAAGATCTGGCCCTCCGTGGGCCGCTCCGCCGCGAAGAGGAGCTTCAACAGCGTCGTCTTCCCGGCGCCGCTCGGCCCGGTGAGGAAGACGAGCTCGCCCTT
>DASRUS010000142.1:0-3804 GCA_035687825.1 Myxococcota bacterium
CAGTACACGCCCGAGTCCGAGGCGCCCGCCGAGCTCGCCTTCTACCTGCCGGATCGCAAGGCGTACTGCGGCGCCGAGATCGTGAGTCACACGCTGCACAACGTGCTCACGCTGCGCGGCGCCAAGGTGCGCGACGCGCTCAAGTGGAGCGGCTACATCGATGAGGCGATCCGGCTCTTCGGCGGAGCGGAGGTAGTCTTCGCGAGCCACCACTGGCCGGTCTGGGGCAACGCGCGGGTGATCGAGTACCTGGAGGGCCAGCGGGACACCTACCGCTACATCCACGATCAGACGCTGCGGCTGGCGAGCGCGGGCCTGACGCCCCAGGAGATCGCCGAGGAGCTGGAGCTGCCGGAGTCGCTCGCCCGAAGTTTCGCCAACCGCGGCTACTACGGCACCGTGCGCCACAACGCGAAGGCCGTGTACCAGATGTACTTCGGCTGGTACGACGGCAACCCGGCGCACCTCGACCCGCTGCCGCCCTCCGAGAGCGGCGCGAAGTACGTCGAGGCGATGGGAGGGCCCGTCGAGCTGAAGCGGAAGGCGCGCGAGGCGTTCGAGAGCGGCGACTACCGCTGGGCCGCTACGTTGCTCGACCACCTCGTCTTTGCCGAGCCCGAGGACACCGAGGCCCGCGAGGCGCTCGCGCGCACGTACGACCAGCTCGGCTACCGTGCGGAGTCGGGCCCGTGGCGCTCCATCTACCTCTCCGGCGCGTACGAGCTGCGACACGGCGTGGCGAGTCCCGGGCTCGCGCTGGCCTCGGCTCGCGGCCTGCTCGAGCACCTGCCGCTCGACCATTTCTTCGCCGCCATGGCCACGCGCCTGAACGGGCCCGAGGCCGCCGGGAAGCGGATGGTCCTCAACTTCGTGTTCACGGATCTCGGCGAGACCCACGTGCTCACGCTCGAGAACGCCGTGCTCCACCACGAGCGGCGCGAGACCGACCCGGCCGCCGGCGTCACCCTGCGGCTCACGAAGGACTTCTTCCTGCGCCTCACCACGGGCCAGGCCGGGCTGCGCGACATGATCTTCTCCGACGAGATTCACGTGGACGGGAGCCGCACGGAGCTGCTCTCGTTCTTCTCCCTGCTCGATCGGCCCGACGGGCGCTTCGCGATCGTCACGCCCTGACGGCGCGAATCCTGGCGCGCTGGCGGCGAGGGGTGTTGGCGGCGTTCCAGCCCGCCGAGCTCGACGCGGGGAGGCGATTCGCGTCTTCTCTGGAGCGGTGTGTCGTGCAGTCCCAGGGCGCGCCCGTGATGGACGTCGACCTCGGCTCGGCGGAATCCATTCGAGACCCCACCGGCTACTTCCGCGCCGCGGCGCGACATTCGCCGGCCGTTGGCGTCGTCGCCGAGTTCCTGAGCGGATGGATGAACTTCCGCGACGATCCGGCCCACCGCCGCCTGCGTGAGCCCGTGGACCTGGCGGACTGGCTGCGTGTGCATCCGGAGGCCTACGCCAGCGCGGTCGAGGAGTTCATGCGATCGGGGCTGGGAGTCTGAACGGGCTCAGCCGAGCCACTCGCGCAACCGCGCATAGACCTCCGTGTGGTCGAGCAGGTCGAAGTGGTTCATGCCCTGGCCGATCCAGCAGTGGGGCTCGGGAAAGGCCAGCGTCCTGGCGGGCTCGGCGTGGCGACCGAGGGCGCTATCGAGCGGCACCAATCCGTCTCCGAGCAGGCGGGAGCTCGGGTGGCGGTCGCGCCGACCGAGCGCGGCGGCGAGCGCATAGCAGGCCACGCCGGCCGGGAGCGGCGCCGCCGCGCGGCGGTCGCCATCGCGCTCGAAACGATCGCGATCCCGCCAGTCTTCGTCGCGCACGTTGCCGTAGCGAAGATCCGTGATCCCCGCGCTGCGCAGCATGCCCAGGCGCGCCAGCGGCGCGGAGTAGGGGCTCACGCCCAGCAGCATCTCGAGCCAGCTGCCGCCGCGCTCGAGCGGCGCGCCGTGATGTGGCGTTCCCAGAAAGACGAGCTTGCGCAGCCGACCGACCCAGGCGTGGCCGGCCCGGGCGCCCTGGTGGCAGGCACTGCGCGCGACCAGGCCGCCCATGCTGTGCGCGAGGATCACGAGCTCGTCGACCGGCTCCGGCCAGGCCCCGACCAGCGCTTCCAGGAGCACCGCGAATTCGCGCCCGTTCTCGGAGACGTGCCGGCCGCTGTTGTAGAGCAGGTAGACCGGCGTGTGGCCGAGATCGCGGGCCAGCGCGGCACCGTGGTCGTGACCGTTGCGGTCCCACCGGCGGTCGTTCATGCACAAGCCGTGCACCAGGACCAGGAGCTTGCCGCTGGCGACCGGCAGGGCGGCGGCCAGCGCCGCACGCTCCAGCGGCAGAGTCTCTCCGTCGCGGCGGAGCTGCATCGGGATCGCCAACGGATTCTGGCTCGCGGCGAGATGGTCGCCGAGCACGCCGTTGAGCGCGCTCAGCAGCGCGTCCGAGCGAGGCTGGGGCAACGCGGGCCCGCTTCCCGACGACAGGAGCCCGAGCCCGCGGTCGAGCGTCGCCCGCGCCGCCGCGTTCACGAAGCGGACGCTGTCGTAGACGAAGCCGGTGACTCCGCGCGTGCGCCCGTCCGTGCCTTCTCCCAGCGGTAGCGGCGCGGCGGCGATGTTCGCGTGCATCGCCTCGATTATGCCGGTGAGCTGCTCGACGGCGTCGAACGCCAGCCGGCTCGCGCCTCGGGCCACGGCGGGCCTGCTCGTCGGGGGGTGACTCATGTCGCGGCGCCTCGCTCGGGTGGGGGTCAGTCCCTCGAAGACGGTATCTCGGACAGGACCCACGAGACACCGCGAGCTCGCGCAGCGCACCGTGGGCGCGCGCGGCGCCTGGAGCTGGGTGCTGCCCCTCGCCGGCGCTCTCGCGATCAGCAAGACCTACGAGCTGACCGAGTCCTGGGCCGCCCGCCTCGCGGCCCCGGAGCTCGGCACGGCCTCCTCGGCACCCAGGGTGACGAGTGGGACGCGCAGAAGGACATGAGCGCCGCCCTGGCGGGTGTGTCGCTCGCGCTCGCCGGCACGGCCCTCGCGGGTCGCCTCGCGCGAAGAACGCGCCGGACGTGAGCGCCCGCGCTGGCCCCCGGCTCGGGACGGGGTACCGTAGAGGCGGCGTCGCTCGGCGCGGGGTGCACGGTTCGTGTATCGCATCCGCTTCCACGGGCGAGGCGGGCAGGGCGTGAAGACGGCCGGCCGCGTCCTCGGCACGGCCTTCTTCCACGAGGGCTTCGAGGTGCAGGACGCGCCGCGCTACGGGGCCGAGCGCCGCGGCGCACCCATCTTCGCCACCGTACGCGCCTCGCGCGCGCCCATCCACGAGCGCGGCGCGATCCTGCGTCCTGACTGTGTCGTCGTGGCGGACGAGAGCCTCGTCCAGGTGGCCGCAGCGGGCGTGCTCGCGGGCCTCGACGCGCACGCGGTCTGCCTGGTACGCAGCGCCGAAGCGCCCGAGGTCTGGCGCGAACGCCTGCGCCTCGCGGGTCCGGTCCTCAGCCTCCCCCTCGCCGCCGACGAGAGCGCGGAGCTCCGCTACCTCGGCGCCGCGTGCGCCGCGGCGGCGGCGCGGCTCGTCGGCGTCGTCTCGCGCGCGTCGCTCGAGCGCGCGATCCGGGAGGAGCTCGCGGAGCTCGGGGACGAGGTCGTGGCCCAGAACCTGGAGCGCGGCCTCGCCGCGTTCGATCGCTTCGCGGCGCACGCCGGATGCGTCCGGCCCCGCGAGGAGATCCCTGCGGACGAGCTGGCGCCTCCCGACTGGATCGACTTCCCCTTCGAGCCCGCGAGCGTCTCCGCTCCCGACGTCTTCGGC
>DASRUS010000143.1:0-3103 GCA_035687825.1 Myxococcota bacterium
GGCCTCGCGGACCGAGGCCCGGTTCACGTGCAGCGCGGCCGCGAGCTCGCGCTCGTTCGGGAGCCGCTCGCCGGCGGGGAAGGCACCCGAGAGGATCCGCGAGCGGAGCTGCTCGAAGACGCCGTCCGCTCGCCGGACCGAGTCCAGAGGCTCGAGGTCCAGCGCCAAGATCCACCCCCTTCTTGCGTATCGACCTCCGATGTCGGAGGTCGGACCTCTTCAGACTAACAGAAGCTTCTGGAGCGAGTAAAGCGGTACGCGCTCGTTATATTCCGCCGGCCCCTCCCGGGAGGACGGACTTGGCGAGAGAGCCCATCGAGGTTCCCCTCCTCGACCTGCGCGCGGAGCAGGCGAAGCTGCGCCCCGACCTCGACGCCGCCATCGCCCGGGTGCTCGACTCCCAGCGTTTCATCCTCGGGCCCGAGGTGGAGGCACTCGAGTCCGAGCTCGCCGCCGTGTGCGGCGCGAGCCACGCCGTCGCGTGCGCCTCGGGGTCCGACGCCCTGCTGCTCTGCCTCATGGCGCTCGGCGTGGGAGCCGGCGACGAGGTAGCGCTCCCCACCTACACGTTCTTCGCCACCGCGGGCGCCGTGCACCGTCTCGGCGCGCGGCCGATCCTCGTGGACGTCGATCCCGCCACGTACGACGTCGATCCGGCCTCGCTCGAGCGCGCGGCGCAGCGCTGCCGGCGCCTGCGCGCCGTGATCCCCGTGCACCTCTTCGGTCAGGCTGCGGACCTCGACGCGGTGGAGGCCGTCGCGCGCCGCTGCGGCGTGCCCCTGATCGAGGACGCCGCCCAGGCGATCGGGGCCCTCGACGCCCGCGGACGCCGCGTGGGGGGCGCGGGCTGGCCCGCGTGCTTCAGCTTCTACCCGACCAAAAATTTGGGCGGCTACGGCGACGGCGGCCTCGTCACCACCAGCGACCCCGCCTTCGCCGCGGAGCTCCGCATGCTCCGCGACCACGGCATGCAGCCGCGCTACCACCATCGCCGCGTGGGGATCAACTCGCGCCTCGACGCCCTCCAAGGCGCGGTACTGCGCGTCAAGCTCCCGCACCTGGAGCGCTGGAACGAGACGCGGCGCGCGAACGCCGACCACTACGACGCGCTCTTCCGCGACGCCGGTGCGCTCGACTCCACGACCTCCCTCGACGAGGGCGGCTTCCCGTTGCGGATCCCGGCGCGCCGCCCCGCGCCGTCGCGCCACGTGTTCCACCAGTACGTGATCCGCGTCCCTGCCCGCGTGCGCGACGCGCTACGCAAGCACCTGGGCGAGCAGCGCATCGGGACCGAGGTCTACTACCCGATCCCGCTCCACCTCCAGGAGTGCTTCGCCTCCCTCGGCTACCGCGAAGGCGATCTGCCCCACGCCGAGCGCGCCGCGGGCGAGACGCTCGCGATCCCCGTCCACCCCGAGCTCTCCAAGGCCCAGCGCGAGCACGTGGTGGCGAGCGTCGTGGGGTTCCTGCGCAACGCCTAGGCGCGCTTCGCTT
Source organism: Myxococcota bacterium (assembly GCA_035687825.1). Lineage (GTDB taxonomy): Bacteria > Myxococcota_A > UBA9160 > UBA9160 > DASRUS01 > DASRUS01. Next base: position 1,495 of record DASRUS010000143.1, read on the forward strand.
CCGAGAGCTCCGCGACGAGGTGCGCCACCGAGACGACGGCCTTGCGGAAGTCCGCGAGGTCGAGGCTCTCGTTCTCGCCGTGGGCGTTGCAGGGCGGATCCTCGAGGCCGAGGAGCAGCGCCGGCGCGCCGCCGAGCACCTCGAGGAAGGGGCCCACGAAGGGGATCGTGCCGCCGCAGCCGATGAGCTCGCAGGGGCGGCCGTAGCCCGCGGCGAGGGCACGGCGGGCGGCCTCGAAGGCGGGTCCGCGCGCCTCGGTGCGCCAGCCCGGGACGGCGACCTCCGGATGTGTCGAGATCCCGACGCCGAAGGGTGGGTCGCGGTGCAGGAAGTCCAGCACGCAGCGGCGGGCACGCTCGGCGTCCTGGCCCGGCGCGAGGCGCACGCTCACGCGCGCGCGGGCCTCGGCCATGAGCTGGTTCGGCGCGCCGGCGAGCGGCGTCCCCTCGAGCGCGACGACCGAGACCGCCGGTCGCGTCCACAGCCGCTCGTAGACGGAGCGATCCGCCTCGCCCGCGAGGGTCGCGCCCGCGAAGCCCGCCTCGGCGCGAAACGTCCGCTCGTCGAAGGGCAGCGCGGCGAGTCGAGCGCGCTCCGCGGCGTCGAGCTCCGGCACGTCGTCGCAGAAGCCCGGGATCGCCACCGCGCCGCGCTCGTCCACGAGACGGGCGAGGAGCCGCGCCAGCGCGGTGGCGGCGTCCGGGATCGGTCCGCCCCACATGCCGCTGTGGAGCGGGTGGTCGAGGGCGCGCACGGTCACGTCCACGGAGACGAGCCCGCGCAGGCTCGTCGTGAGCGAGGGGACTCCGGTCGCGAGGTTCGCCGTGTCCGAGAGGACGAGCACGTCGGCGCGCAGCCGCTCCCGGTGCGCGCGCAGGAACGCGGCAAGGTGCGCCGAGCCGATCTCCTCTTCGCCTTCCACCACGAGCTTCACGTTCAGCGGCAGCTCGCCGCGCACCTCGAGCCACGCGCGGAGCGCCGCGAGCTGGAGCACGACCCCCGCCTTGTCGTCCACGATGCCCCGGCCGTAGAGGCGCCCGTCGGCGCCGCGCGTCGGCTCGAAGGGCGGCGTCCGCCAGCGCTCGAGGCGACTGGGCGGCTGCACGTCGTGGTGCGCGTAGAAGAGGACGCTCGGCGCGCCCGCCCCCGCGTGGGTCCACTCGGCCACCACCGCCGGATGGGCGCCGGGCACGCCCAGGATCTCGACGCGCTCGAGCCCCGCGTCGGTGCAGAGCTCCGCCACGCGGCGCGCCGAGCGTTCCACCTCCGCGGCGTCGAAGCCCGCGGCCGAGATGCCGGGGATACGCGCGAAGTCGCAGAGCTCCGCGACCGTCTTCTCGAAACGCGCCTCGACCGCCCTCAGAACGTCTTCGGGAGCTCGCACGGAAGCACACTAGCACCGAGACGCGCAGCCGGGGCCGAGGGCCGAGGGGGTCGGCGCGAAGTAAAACGCAGCCCGCCACGTGCTACCGCAGGGCGACGCCGCGGTGCGCCGACGAGGCCGTGACGCTTCCACCGGCGCGTTGGCGGGCGAGTCATGAGCGCCGACCCCCTCGGCCCCGGCCCCCGCCTCTCGGTGCTAGCGTGCTTCGCCATGCGAGCTCCGGAC
>DASRUS010000144.1:0-9947 GCA_035687825.1 Myxococcota bacterium
ACGGGCAGATCGGGCGGCGCCGCCTCCCCGGCGCGGCGCGCGAGGAAGGCGTCGTAGTCGCCGCTGAACTCGCGCAGCGCGCCCGCGCGCACCTCCACCACGCGCGTGGCCAGCGCGTCGATGAAGGTGCGGTCGTGGGAGATGAAGAGGAGCGTGCCCGCGTACTCGCGCAGCGCCTCTTCCAGCACCTCGCAGGCCTCCACGTCCAGGTGGTTGGTGGGCTCGTCGAGGACCAGCAGGTTGGCGGGACGCAGCAATAGCTTCGCCAGGGCGAGGCGCGACTTCTCGCCCCCCGAGAGGACGCCTACCTTCTTCTCCACGTCGTCGCCCGAGAAGAGGAAGGCGCCGAGGTGGTGGCGCAGCCGCGGCAGATCGTCCGTCTTCGCCACGCTCGCGAGCTCCTCGAGCACGCTGGCGGTCGGGTTCAGGGCCTCGAGCTGGTGCTGCGCGAAGAAGGCCCCGGTCACGTTGTGACCGGGCGCGCGCTCGCCGCGCTCGAACGGGAGGACGCCCGCCGCGATGCGGAGCAGCGTGGACTTGCCCGCGCCGTTCGGTCCCACGAGGGCCACACGCTCGCCGCGCTGGAGCTCGAAGTTCACGCCGTGATAGACCGCCGTCTCGCCGTAGCTCTTGTGGATGCCTTCGAGCCGCAGCACCAGCGCCCCCGCGCGCGCCGGAGGCGGGATGCGCAGGCGGATGCGGCGGCGGGACTCGGGCGCGACCTCGACGCGCTCGATCTTCGCGAGCTGCTTCACGCGACTCTGCACCTGGCGCGCCTTGGTGGCCTTGTAGCGGAAGCGCTCGATGAAGCGCTCGGTCTGGGCGAGCTTGCGCTCCTGGTTGCGCTGCCGCGCCAGGAGCTGCTCGCGCTGCTCCTCGCGCTCGGCGAAGTGGCGGTCGAGCCCCCCCTGGGTCCACAGGCAGGCGCCGTTCTCCAGCGCCGCGATGCTCGTCGCGTGGCGGCGCAGGAAGGTGCGGTCGTGGGACACGATGACCACGGCGCCGCGGAAGGAGCGGATCTCCTCCTCGAACCATTCGATCGAAGGCAGATCGAGGTGGTTCGTCGGCTCGTCGAGGAGGAGCACGTCGGGCTCGGCCAGCAGGAGCTTCGCGAGCTCGACGCGCATGAGCCAGCCGCCGCTGAAGGAGGAGAGCGGCCGAGCGCGGTCGCGCTCGTCGAAGCCGAGGCCGGCGAGGACCCGGTCCACGCGCGCGGCGCGGTCGAAGCCGCCGGCCAGCTCGAAGCGCGAGCGCGCGGTGTCGTAGCGCGCGGCGAGGTCGGCGGGGACCTCGGCGTGCTCGCGGCCGAGCGCCTCCATGCGCCGCTCGAGCTCGCGCATCTCGTCCTCGAGCGCGTCGAGGGCGGCCAGCGCGGTGGCGGCCTCGTCGCGCACGGAGCGCTCCAGCGTCGGATCGATCTCCTGGCGCAGCAGGGCGACGCGCACATGGCGCGGCACCGCGCGCTCGCCGCCGTCCGGGGCGTCGAGGCCGGCGGCGATGTGCAGGAGCGTGGACTTCCCCGCGCCGTTGGGGCCGATGAGTCCGAGGCGGTCGCCCGCGCGCACCTCGAGGGTCACGTCCGAGAAGAGGACGCGGTCGCCAAAACGTTTTTCGACGGCGCCGAGCCGCAGGAGCGACATGCGATGGGAATCTAGCGACTTCGCTGGACGCGCCGGAGCGGGGGCGCCGCGGGCGCGTGGCGCGCGGCCTCCAGGATCTCCGCCAGGGACCAGCGGGCGGGCAGCCGCACGCGCTCGCCCCCGCGCGTGCGGAAGAGCAGGAAGTCGTGCTCGAGGCCGAAGCGGAAGAGATCGCGGAGCAGCGCCACGTCGCGCTCGCAATAGCGGCGCAGATCGTCGATGCGCCCCTCCCTGAACCAGCCGATCGCCGCGAGGCCGTCGCCCGACTTCTCCTCACCCAGGGTCTCGGCCGCGAGGTGCCCGAGGGAGACGCGGAAGCCCAGCCGCGCGTGCACGGCGTCGAGGAGATCGAAGGTCGGGAGGCGCTCCAGATCTCGCTCCGTGTAGCCCCGCAGCACGGCGTAGTCGAAGCGGCGGACGTTGAAGCCCACCACGAGGTCGGCGGCTGCGAGCCGCTCGAGCAGCGCCGGCACCTCCTTCTCGCCAAAGCTATGGAAGCGCTCCTCGCTCGCGTCGAAGACGACGGCGAGCGCGACGCGCATCAGATGCGCGTTGTGCCATCCGCCGACATCCTCGGCGCTGCGCTGCGTCTCGAGGTCGAAGAACACGATGCGCGGCGCGGGCCGGTCACGCGGCGCTGTCGGGAGGGCGAGCGGGCCCGCCCGGGGGTCGCGCTCGTGCTCGGGTGCGAGTCGGGGCAACGACTCGTGACCGAGGAGGAGCCGAAGCGTGCGCAGGGCCGCGGCCTTGTCGATGGGGCGGTTCCCGCTGCCGCACTTCGGCGAGTGGACGCAGCCGGGGCAGCCGTCCTCGCAGGGGCAATCCGCGACGAGCTCGAGCGTCGTCTGCAGCAGCGCCTCGAAGCGCTCGAAGAGGCTCGCGACCAGGCCCACGCCGCCCGGGTGGGCGTCGTAGAAGAAGATCGCGGGATGGCCGGTCTGGGCATGGCGCACGCTCGAGATGCCGGCCACGTCGTGGCGGTCGCAGAGGGCGAAGAGCGGGAAGAGGGAGAGCGCGGCGTGCTCGCTGGCGTGGAGGCCGCCCATCGGGTGGCCTCCGCCGGCCGCCACGGCCGCGGGGACCTCGTCCGGGATCTCGAGCCAGACGGACGTCGTCTCGAACGAGGTGGGCGGCAGGTCCAGGGGCTCGCTGCCGAGGAGCTCTTGGCCGTGGATGCGCCGGCGCTCGAAGCCGGTGATGCGCGTGGTGACGCGCACACGGCCCAGGACCAGCCGGAAGCTCCCGGCGGGTCGCACGCGGGCGCGCTCCAGGATCTCGGTCTCCTTCTCCGACAGCGCCTGCGTGTAGTGCGCCACGTCCACGGCGCGCACGCCCACCTCGTGCTCGTCGAGGGCGAGGCGCGTCACGAGGTACTGGCGGGCGCGGTGCAGGTAGATCGCGCCCTCGTGACACTCGGCCTGGACGCGCCGGTCGCCGATCGTGCCGATGGCTTTGCCTTGTCCGCGCTCGCCGTCCAGGGCGATGGCAAAACTTTGGCCCGCGGAGCGTAGGTTCACCTCGCGATGCGGGAGCCGCCGGCTCGCAAACCACTCGCCGCCAGACTCGCTGCGCAGGAGCCGACCGCGGTCCTCGAGCGCCGCGACGGCGCGCTCCACCGAGGCGTCGGCGAGCCACGGCTCCACCGCGCGCAACGGGACCTCGGCCGCGGCGCAGGGCAGGTGCGCCGCGAGCACCTCCTCGTTCCCGGGGTCCACCACCGCGTGCTCGAAGCCGCGTTCGAAGAAGACCTTCGGGTGCGACACCAGGTACTGATCGAGGGCGTCGGACTGGGCGACGAGGGCGATGGCGGCCTCCCGCGAACGCCCCACGCGGCCCGCGCGCTGCCAGGTGGCGATCTGGCTGCCCGGGTAGCCGACCAGGATGCACACGTCGAGGTGGCCCACGTCGATCCCCATCTCGAGGGCCGAGGTGGAGATCACGCCGAGGAGCTCGCCCGAGAAGAGCTTGCGCTCGATCTCGCGGCGCTCCTCGGCGAGGAAGCCGGCGCGGTACGAGCTCACCCGGGGCGCGAGCCGGGGCTCCGCCTCGACGACCCACGCGTGCAGGAGCTCGGTCGTGCGCCGCGCCTTCGTGAAGGCGATGGTGCGCAGACCCATGCCCACGGCGAGGCGGAAGAGGCGCGCCGCGAGCGTGTAGGGCGAGCCTTCGGGCCGCAGCAGGAGCACGTGACGACGCGGGAGCGGCGCGCCGTTCTCGCGCACGACCTCGAACGGGCGCCCGGTGAGGGACCGGGCGAGCTCGCCGGGGTTCGCGATGGTGGCCGAGGCCGCGACGATGCGGGGGGCGGCGCCGTGGAAGGCCGCCACGCGCAGGGCGCGCCGCAGCACCTGCGCCACGTGGGATCCGAAGATGCCGCGGTAGGTGTGGAGCTCGTCCACCACCACGAGGCGCAGGGAACGGAAGAAGCTGCGCCACGCGGCGTGGTGGGGAAGGATCCCCACGTGCAGCATGTCGGGCGTCGTGATGAGCACGTGCGGCGGAGCGTCGCGCAGCTTCTTGCGCTGGTGCGCGCTCGTGTCGCCGTCGTAGATGGCGACGCGCAGGCGCTCCCCGGGGAGCGCCGCGGCGTCCGCCTCGAGCCGCGCGCGCTGGTCCTGCTCGAGGGCCTTCAGCGGAAACAGGTAGAGGGCGCGCGCCTCGGGATCGCGGGCCGCGCCGAGGAGCGCCGGCAGGTTGTAGACGAGCGTCTTCCCGCTGGCCGTGGGCGTCGCGAGCACCACGTCGGCGCCCTGCTCGACGAGGGCGAGCGCGCGCGCCTGATGGCTCCAGAGGGCGTGGATCCCGCGCGCGCCCAGCACGGGCGCCACGGGCTCGTAGCTCGCGGGGAGCCCCGGGGCGAGCACGGCGGGCGACTCCCACAGCGTCTCGTGATGACGCAGCGCCTCGCGGAGCGCGGGCTCCGCGCGCAGGCGCTCGAGCCACTGGGGGATCCCGGACAGTCGCCTGCTCCCGCGCGCTCTCGAGCCGTGCTCGAGGGTCGCTCTCCGGCGCGGGGAGGAACGCGGCGCGCGGGCGCGCGCGGGACCGTCCGGTGCTGTCTCTCGGGGGGGATGCCAGTATGGCGGATTCTGGCTTGCTCCGCTCGGCTTCCAACCCTCGGGCGGCGAACCTGCGGTTCGCCTTGGCTGCGCGCCCGTGCTGAAGGCGTTGACGAGAAGCGGAGAGGATTCGTACTCGCGCGCTCGTCCGCGGCCGGGTCGAGCTCCGGCCAGCACGGGCTTGCCCCGGCTTTCGCCGACGATGCTGCCACCCGGACGCCCCGCAGTGTCTTGGGTTAGCTTCCGGGGGGCATGCGGCTCTCCCTCCAGGTCCAGTACGCGATCTGCGGCGTCTTCGACCTCGCCTACAACGGCGACGGCGGCGCGCCGATCCAGGTGCGCGTGATCGGAGAGCGTCAGTCGATCCCGCCGCGCTACCTGGAGCAGATCTTCCAGCGCCTGCGCCGCGCGCGGCTCGTCTCGGGCAAGCGCGGCCCGGGCGGCGGCTACGTGCTCGCCCGGCCCGCCGCCGAGATCACGCTGCGCGACATCGTCGAGGCGGTGGAGGGTCCGCTCGACCGCATGCTCGGCGCGGGTCCGCCCCCGCGCGGCCCCCGCGTTCCCTTCCGACCGAGCTTCCTCTGGAAGCGCCTCGCGGACCGGGTGGGGAACGCGCTCGAGGAGGTGACGCTCGAGCGGCTGTGCCGCGAGGCGGCCCGCGACGCGGTGAAGCGCGCGCAGGACGACTCGCACTCGTACGTGATCTGACCCGCCTCTCGATGCGAGCCCCGGGTCGATCTCCTAGACTCCCCCGTTTCCTGGATGCGGAGCGCGCGTGAGGCACATCCATGTGAGCCACATCCATGATTGATGTCGATCCCACGCTCGCGCCGCTCGTGATCGACGGACGCGTGCTGAACGAGATGTGCGCCCACGCCCTCGAGACCTGGCCCGAGGAGTGCTGCGGTCTCGTCACCGGGAAGGGGCCCGGGAGCCACCGCAGCGTGCACCGCTGCCGCAACGACATGACCCTCTTGCATCGCGGCGATCCGGTCCGTCACCCGCGCGACGGACGCGCCGCCTTCCACATGAACGAGAGCGACGCGCTGCGCGCGTGCCGCGAGGCGGGGCTCGCGGGGGAGCAGGTGACCGCCGTCTACCACTCGCACGTGGGCGCGCGCGCCGGCTTCTCGCAGCTCGACCAGGAGTTCGCGAGTCAGGAGGTCTTCCCGTTCCCCGACGCCGATCACATCGTGATCGCCCTGGCGCAGCGGGGTGTGCGGGAGCTGGCGCTCTTCCGGCGCGACACGAGCCGGGGCTTCGTGGGACGCGCGATCGTGGCGGGAGCGCCGTGACGGGCTCGCGCGCGCCCGGCCCCGTCCGGCTCCTGTCCCTCGCGCTCGCGTTCGGCTGCGCCGGGCCGGGCTTCGATCTGGCGAGCGCGCCCGACGCGCCCATCGCGATCGTCCACCGCACGCGGGAGGAGGGCGATCGCCGCGCGGACCTGCTCGATCGGCTCCAGGGACGAGCGGAGGTGAGCACGCTCGAGCGCATGCGGATCGCGGATCTCGGCGCGTGGCTCGGTCGCGGACCGGATCCCGCGGCGCGGCAGCTCGCGCTGCTCGGACGTCTCGCGCTCCTCGACCCGCGCACCGGCGCCGTCGAGCGCGTGGACGCGGCCCTCGGCGGCGCGCGCCCGCTCTGCTGGTCGGCGGACCGCGAGCGGCTGCTCTTCTCCGGCCTGGTGCGCGGCCAGGAGCCGCAGCTCCTCGAGTACCGCCGGGCGAGCGGCGAGGTCCGGAGCGTGACGCACGGTCCCCTGCTGCACCCCGCGGGCTGCTACGGTCCGGGCGAGCGGCAGGTGTGGGTGGAGGCGCGGCCGGGCGCCACGGGCCCCGAGGCGCGCCTGGTGCTGGCGCCCGAGGCTGGCAGCGAGCCCCGCGTGCTGACGGAAGGGCCCGCGGACGTCGCGCCCGTGTGGTCGCCCCGGGGAGACCTGATCGCGTTCCAGACGCGCGACCGCGAGGGAGCGGTTGCGGTCGCGGTCATCGATCCCGCGGGCGGGCCCGCGCGCATGATCGCGCGCGGCAAGGAGCCGAGCTTCGCGCCCTCGGGCGACTGGATCGTGTACAGCGGGCAGCAGCGGGGCCGCTGGCGCCTGTGGCGGATGCGGCCCGACGGGTCGGGCAAGCTCCCGCTGGGCCAGGGAACGCTCGACGAGCACGAGCCGTCGGTGTCGCCCGACGGGCGCTTCGTGATCTTCGTCGGTCAGGAGAAGGACTCGGTGCGCGAGCGGCTCTTCGTGCGCGGCTTCGACGGGCGCGGCGACCGGCCGCTCCTCGATCGCGACGAAGGATCGCACCCCACGTGGTAGGAGGGCGAGCAGCGTGAGCCAACGTGACCTGGTGCCCGTGCACGGCGGGCTCTCGGAGCCGGTGGACCGGATCATCCCGCTGAAGGAGCGCCGCCGCTTCCTGGCGGAGGCGGAGAAGCTCCCGTCGCTGCGCGTGCCGCGGGCGGACCTCTCCACCGTCTACCGCCTCGCCGACGGCGCGCTCTCGCCGCTCGAGGGGCCCATGGACGCGGAGAGCTGGCACCGCGTCCTCGACGAGTCCGTCGTCCTCTCGGGCGGGCGCCGCTACGCGTGGACGATCCCGCTCTCGCTGCCCGTGGCGGACGAGGAGGCGCGGCGTCTCGCCCCGGGCGGGGCTGCGGCGATCCGCAACGAGGGGGGCGAGATCGTCGCCATCCTCGAGGAGCTCGACCTCTTCGAGTGGGACAAGGAGAAGTACCTGAAGCAGGTCTACCGCACGGACCGCTTCGACCACCCCGGCGGCGCCGCGGTGCGCGGCGATCCGCGCGGCCGGCTCGCGGGCGGGCGGCTTCGCGCGCTGCCCCAGCCCATGAACCCGGAGTATGGTGAGTACGTGCTCTCGCCGCGCATGACCCGCGCGCTCGTGCGCGAGCGCAAGTGGGAGCGCGCCCTCGCGTTCCAGACGCGCAACCCCCTGCACCGCGCCCACGAGTACGCGCTCGTGGCCGGCGCCGAACGTCTCACCCGCGAGGGCCACTTCACGGGCGTGGTGCTGAACCCGCTGGTGGGCGAGCTCAAGGGCGACGACGTCCCGGCCGTGGTGCGCATGCGCTGCTACCGGGCGCTCCACGACCAGCGGCTGTTGGGCCAAGGCGACAAGGACGAGGCGCTGTGGGCCGCGGCGGGCTACGATCTCTCCGACGTCTTCGAGCTGATCGGCCTCGACATCAAGATGTTCTACGGCGGGCCGAGCGAAGCGGTGATGCACGCGATCTACCGCCAGAACTACGGCTTCTCGGATCTCGTGATCGGGCGCAAGCACGCCGACGCGCCCTACCACGACGGCACCCCGATCTGGGGGGACTTCGACGCGCAGCAGGTCTTCGACGAGCTCTCGGGCGAGCTGCAGCTGCGGCCGTGCAAGATCGGCTTCGCCGCGTTCTACGCGTCGCTCGGCCGCGTGGACCTCACCGACCGGCACCCGGACGAGAAGCCCGTGGTGGTGAGCGGGACGCAGGTGCGCGCGCAGCTCCAGCGCGGCGAGCGCCCGGACCCGCGCATCATGCGCCCGGAGATCGCGGACCTCCTGATCGCGGCCTACCGGGGCTGAGCGGACGGGGAGGGGCGAAGATGAAGATCGGCGTTCCCCGGGAGAGCAAGGACCAGGAGTTCCGGGTGGGGATCGTGCCGGCGGGCGCCGGCGCCCTGCACGACGCGGGCCACGAGGTGCTCGTGGAGCGCGGCGCCGGCGCGGGGAGCGGTTTTCCGGACGAGCAGTACGAGCGCGCGGGCGCCCGCCTCGTGGCTGACGAGGAGGCGTGGGCGGAGCCGGAGCTCGTCGTCAAGGTGAAGGAGCCGGACCCCCGCGAGGTGGGCTGGCTTCGCCCGGGCCAGGTGCTCTTCACCTACCTGCACCTCGCCGCCGCGCCGGAGCTCGCCCGGGCGCTCGCCGAGACGGGAGTGATCGCGATCGGCTACGAGACGATCCGGGAGCCCGACGGCTCCTTCCCGGTGCTGGCGCCGATGAGCGAGGTGGCGGGCCGCCTGGCCGTGCAGATCGGCGTCCGGCTGTTGCAGAAGGACCTGGGCGGCAAGGGGCTCCTGCTCGGCGGGGTCCCCGGCGTGATGCGCGGCCGGGTCACGGTGGTCGGAGCGGGCACCGTCGGGATCAACGCCGTGCGCGTGGCCCACGCCCTCGGCGCGGAGGTCTACGTCCTCGACGTGAGCCTGCCGCGACTCGCCTACCTCTACGACATCTTCAGCGGAGACCTGAACACGCTCTACTCCAACGCACCGAACCTGGAGCGCGCGGTGCGCGGGAGCGATCTGCTGATCGGGGCCGTGTACGTCCACGGGCGGCGCGCGCCGAGGCTCGTCACCGGGAAGACCGTGGCGAGCATGGAGCCGGGCTCGGTGATCGTGGACGTGGCGGTGGATCAGGGCGGCTGCATCGAGACGATCCGTCCCACCACGCACTCGGATCCCACCTACGTGGTGCACGACGTGATCCACTACGGGGTCGCGAACATGCCCGGCGCCGTGCCGCGCACGTCCACCTTCGCGCTCACGAACGTGACCTTCTCGTACGTCCTCGCCATCGCGAGCCAGGGCGTCGAGGCGGCCGTGGCGCAGTCCCCCTCCCTGGCGCTCGGGGTGAACCTCTGGCGCGGCGAGGTGGTCTGCGAAGGCGTGGCCGAGGCCCTCGGCATCCCGCCGAAGCCCCTCGCGGCGCTCCTCGGGACGTGAACGGAGGGTCGCCGAAGGCGGGCAAGCCCGTGCTGGTGTGGGTTGGACCCGCGCTGTAGCGACCCGGACCGGCGAACCCTCTGCCCATCTTCATCGAAGCCTCGAGCACGGGCGCGCAGCGAGGCCGCAGGCGAGCGGAGCTAACGCTTGGGCGCGTCGTCGAAGTAGCTCCAGGGGAACTCGGGCTGGATGATCGGGGCGTAGCCCTTCGGGAGCTCGAAGGGGCTCGTGACGAACTCGTAGACCCCCACGAGCTCGCGCACCACCACGGCCCCGAGCCCCTTCACGAAGCCGAGCGTGAAGCCGCGCGCCGGGCTCGTCTCGCGGCTCTCCTTCACGATGTTGCCCGGGATCTCCAGGAAGCCCGTGGTCATGGCGGCGAGCCCACGGCCGCACTTGCGCGCCGCCGACTGGGCCTCGGCGGCCCCGGGCGCGACGAGCACCCCCAAGAGCAGGGCCAGCAGGGCCGCGCGGAGCGGAACGGCGCCGCCGACGCGGCGGGCGAATGAGATCGTGAGCATGGAACCC
>DASRUS010000145.1:0-3236 GCA_035687825.1 Myxococcota bacterium
GCCCACCCCGACCTCCACCTCGAGCGGGACGCGCAGCTCGAAGACCGACTCCATGATCTCGCGCACCCGCGCGGAGACCGACTCCACCTGGTGCTCGGGCGCCTCGAAGACGAGCTCGTCGTGCACCTGGAGGATCATGCGCGCGTCGAGGCCCGCCTCGCGCAGCGCCGCGTCCACGCGCACCATCGCGGTCTTGATCAGGTCCGCGGCGGTTCCCTGGATCACGGTGTTCACGGCCATGCGCTCCGCGGCGGAGCGCTGCACGCGGTTGCGCGAGCCGAGGTCCGGCAGGTAGCGGCGGCGGCCCAGGAGGGTCGTGACGAAGCCGCGCTCGCGCGCCCCCGCGATGGTCTCGTCGAGGAAGCGCCGCACGCCCTGGTAGCGACGGAAGTACGCGTCGATCGTGGCCTGCGCCTCGGCGGCGGCGATGCCGAGCTGGTTCGCGATGCCGAAGGCCGTGGAGCCGTAGATGATCCCGAAGTTGATGGCCTTGGCGCGCGCGCGCTGCTCGGGGGTCACGGCCTCGGGCGCGAGGCCGAGCACGCTCGCCGCGGTCGTGCGGTGCACGTCGCGGCCCCCCGCGAAGGCTTCGAGCAGGTCCGGATCCCCGGAGTAGTGCGCGAGGATGCGGAGCTCCACCTGGGAGTAGTCGGCGGAGACGAGGAGCCTGCCCTCGGCGGGGACGAAGGCCTCGCGGATGCGCACGCCCTCCTCGGTCCGGATGGGGATGTTCTGCACGTTCGGATCGCTGGCGGAGAGCCGACCGGTGGCGGCGCCGGTCTGGTGGAAGGTCGGATGGATGCGGCCGGTCTTCGGATCGACGAGGGGCGGGAGCGCGTCCACGTAGGTGTTCTTGAGCTTCGCGAGCCGGCGGTGCGCGAGGATCCGGCCGGGGAGCTCGTGGTGGGACGCGAGCTGCTCGAGCACCGTCTCGTCGGTGGAGAAGCCCGTCTTGGTCTTGCGCCGCATGGGAAGCTTCAGCTTCTCGAACAGGATCCGCTGGAGCTGCTTGGGCGACGCGATCTGGAAGCGCTCCCCCGCGAGCGCGAAGATCTGGCCCTCGATCCGGTCGAGCTCCTGCTGGTACTCCTCGGAGAGCCGACGCAGCAGCGCTTCGTCCACGCGCACGCCCGCGCGCTCCATGCGCGCCAGCACCGCGCTTAGCGGCAGCTCCACGTCGCGCAACAGGCGGGTCATGCCGTCGGCCTCGAGCCGCGCCGCGAGCGGCGCTTCGAGGTCGCGCACGGCGCACGCCTGGCTCCCCGCCCAGGCCGCGAGCTTCTCGAGGGGCAGCTCGCTCGCGGCGACCGCCTTCGCACCGCGGCCCGCCAGGTCCGACCACGAGTCGAGGCGCCGCGCGAGGAAGCGCTCGGCGAGGACGGCCGTGCCGCGCTGCGCCGCCGGGTCCAGCAGGAAGGCCGCGATCTCGGGATCGAAGACCGGCGGCGCCAGCTCGAGGCCGCGCTCCGCGAACACGATCTGCGCGACCTTCGCGCCGCTCGCGAGCCAGGGCCGCGCGCGCCCGGCCTGCGCGCCGAGCACGGGGGCGAGCGCGGCGACGAGCTCCTCCAGGGGGAGCGCGCCGTCGAACGCGAGACCGCCGCGCGCGAGCGGCACGTAGGCGGCGCGCTCGCCCGCGAGCGCGAAGCAGATCCCGGCGGGTGTCTCCTGCATGGGATGCGCCTCGAGCCCCACCACCTGGAGGGCCACGCGCTCCTGCGACCCAAGCTCGCGCCCGAGCGCCGCGAGCCCCACGCGATCCGTGACGACGCGCGTCTCCACGCCCTTCGACGCACGAGCGGCGCCCGGGGCTGCAGCCTCCTCGTCCAGCGACTCGAGGAGCCGCCCGAAGCCGAGGCGCCGGAAGAGCTCGCGCAGCCGCTCGCGGTCCGCCTCGCCGGGCCGCAGCTCCGTCGGGTCCGCGGGCAGCTCGACGTCGTCGCGCAGCCGGGCGAGCTCCCGGGAGAGGCGCGCCTGGTCCGCCTGTGCCTCCAGCGCCTCGCGCGCCTTGCGACTCTTCAGCTCGCCCGCGTGCGCGAGGAGCGCGTCGAGGGAGCCCCACTCCCGCAGGAGCTGCGCGGCGCCCTTCTCGCCGATCCCCCGCACGCCCGGGATGTTGTCGCTCGCGTCGCCCACGAGGGCGCGCAGATCCAGCACCTGCGGCGGGGGCACTCCGAAGCGCGCCTCCACCTCGGCGGGCCCGTAGCGGCGGTCCTTCATCGTGTCGAGGAGCTCGACCCGATCCGAGACGAGCTGCATGAGGTCCTTGTCCGTGGAGAGGATCGTGACGCGGGTCGCGGGGGGCGCGCGCCGGACGAGCGTCGCGATCACGTCGTCCGCCTCGACGCCCGGCACCTCGAGGACGGGCAGGCCCATCGCCTCCACGATCTCGCGCACGACGGGGAACTGGCTCGTGAGATCCTCGGGCTGCGCGTCGCGGGTGGCCTTGTAGTCGGCGTAGAGCTCGTCGCGGAAGGTCCCGCCCGGGGCGTCGAAGACCACGGCGACGCGGTCGGGCGCCTCCTCCCGCAGCACCTTGCGCAGCATGTTCGTGAAGCCGAGCACGGCGTTCGTGGGAAAGCCATCCGGCGCGCGCAGCGGCGGGAGGGCGAAGAACGCGCGGTACACGCAGTTCGCCGCGTCCACGAGGACGAGCCGCGCAGGCGATGCCGGGGTGGAGGACAAGACCCGCGGCAGCCTACGGCGCGGGGTGGGACGGGTCAAGCGCTCGGGTTGACCGCGCCGAGCGCGCGTCGTAGCGTCGCGGCGATGGCGAACGCGCCCCTGCGACGCCGCACGACTCCGTTCCGTCCCACCTTCACGCTCCTCCTCTTCTGGTTCGCGCTCTTCTTCTTCGCGTTCGCGCTGCTCGCGCTGCTGCCGGACCTCGTCGCCGCGTTCCGCACGCTGCCGCCGGGGGAGGGTCCGCTCACGCCGGAGGAGCTCGCCCGCGCGCGGGACGTGGCGAGCCGGGGCATCCAGGGCAGGCTCGGCTGGGTCTTCGGCCTCGCCGCCCTCGCCACGGGCAGCCTCGCCTGGTCGGGATGGCTGCCGGGCGTGCGCCGGACGTAGCGCGCCGCGCGCGCTCAGCCCGCAGAGGCGGGGTTGGAGAGCCCGCGCAGGAAGAGCTCCACGGTGTCCTCGAACACGCGATCGAGCTTGCGACGCCGCAGCTCGCGGCGCGTGACCGCGTGCTCCGCCTGGAGCAACCCGTTCGCGACGGTCCACAGGATGTT
>DASRUS010000146.1:0-3129 GCA_035687825.1 Myxococcota bacterium
GCGGCGCTGGCGCGGGGCGCGAGCTTCGGCGCGCCGACGGAGCTCGAGGTCGAGCTCGCGGAGCTCGTGTGCCGCGCGGTGCCGAGCCTCGAGCGCGTGCGCATGGTGAGCTCGGGGACCGAGGCGGCGATGAGCGCTGTGCGCCTCGCGCGGGCCGCGACGGGCCGCGAGCGCCTCCTCAAGTTCGACGGGGGCTACCACGGCCATGCCGACGCGCTGCTCCTCGGCGCGGGAAGCGGCGTGGCGACGCTCGGCATCCCGGGCTCGCCGGGGATCCCGCAGCGCTTCGCCGAGCTCTCGCTCCAGGCGCCGTACAACGATCTCGGCGCGGTGGCGTCGCTCTTCGAGCGCTACGCCGGCGAGATCGCCTGCGTGCTGGTCGAGCCCGTCGCGGGCAACATGGGCTGCATCCTCCCCGAGCCGGGCTTCCTCGAGGGGCTGGCGGAGCTCTGCCGGCGCGATGCAGCGCTCCTCGTCTTCGACGAGGTGATCACGGGCTTCCGCGTGGCCTACGGCGGAGCCCAGGAGCGCTTCGGGATCCGCCCCGACCTCACCATCCTCGGCAAGATCCTGGGAGGGGGACTTCCCGCCGCCGCCTTCGGCGGGCGCGCCGAGCTCATGGACCGCATGGCGCCGGTCGGCCCCGTCTACCAGGCGGGTACCCTCTCGGGAAATCCCCTCGCGATGGCGGCGGGCGCGGCGACGCTCCGCGAGCTCGCGCGGCCCGGAACCTACGCGCGGCTCGAGGGGACCTCCCGGGCGATCGCGGACGGGCTCCGCAGCCTCGCCGGGGAGATCGGGGTCGAGCTCACCACCTGCTCCATCGGCGGGATGTTCGGCCTCTTCTTCCACCCCGGGCCGGTGCGATCCTACACGGACGCGCGCAAGGCCCACGCGGCGCGCTTCCGGCGCTTCTTCCACGCGATGCTCGACGACGGGATCTACCTCGCCCCCTCGCCCTTCGAGGCGGGCTTCGTCTCCCTCGCGCACCGCGCCGCGGACGTGGATCGCACGCTCGAAGCGGCGCGCGGCGCGCTCCGGCGCGCGGCGCGCGTCCGTTGAGCGCCTTTTTCGCCTCGGCTAGTATCCGCGCCGCTCTGCGGTCGGGAGGGGCGGGCGCGTCCACGGCCCAGCAGGCATGACACATCGCCGCGACGAGAAGGAGCGCTCGGGAGGGTTCGGCCGCCGCGGAGCGAAGGCCTACCAGTGGGCGCTGGAGGCCGCGATCTCCGTCCCGATCGCGATGGGGCTCGGCTACTGGGCCGACACCCGCTTCGGGACGTCCCCGTGGCTCCTCTTCGTCGGGGTCGTGATCGGGTTCGGCGCACTCGTCCGGGGACTGTTGCGCATCCGCCGTCTGGTGGAGGACGACGCCGACGAGGACGCGCCGGGGAGCGGCACGTGAAGCGGGAGATGAGCGAAGGCACCGCGCTCGGCTGGAACCTGGCCTTCTGCGCCGGAGCGGTCGCCGCCGGCTTCGAGTTCGTGTCGCCGCGCTTCGCCGCGAGCCTCGCCCTCGGAGCGCTGCTCGAGTCGGTGAACTTCCGTTTCCTGTGGCGCGCGTCCCAGCGCATCCTTCTCGGCGGCGCACCAGGCGCTGGCGCCGTGGTTGGCGCCTTCGGTCTGCGCTTCGCGTTGCTCGCGGTGGCGCTCTGGGCGGCGCTGCGCGCCGGGGCCGACGAGGTGGGCCTCGTGGTGGGCCTCTCGCTCATGGTCCCCGCGGTCGTGCTCGCGGCGTGGCGCGCGCGGCCGGCGCCCGGCCTCGTGACCGACGCGCCGCCCCCGGACGATCCGAGCTGGGACGCGTGGGATCCCTGGCTGGCCCGGGAGCGCGAGCTCCCCGGGGAGGACGAGCGGTGAGCGTCTTTCACGCGCTCGAGCACGCGACCCACGTGCCGTGGGTGTTCTGGTCCGCGCTCTTCGCGGCGTTGCTCCTGGTGGGGACGGGCCTCCTGGTGCGCGCCCGCCTCGCCTCGGCCGGCGGCGGCGTCGTCCCCGACGAGGGCGTGAGCCTGCGCAACGTGATGGAGGTCCTGGTCGAGTCGCTCGCGAACCTGGCGCAGCAGAACATGGGGTCGCACTGGCAGCGCTACTTCCCGCTGATCGGGACGATCTTTCTCTTCATCCTGTTCTCGAATCTCCTCGGCCTCGTCCCCGGCTTCGCGGGCGCCACGAGCAGCGCCAACACCACCTGGGCGTGGGCGATCCTCTCGTTCGCCACCCACCAGTACGTCGGCATCCGCGAGCACGGCTGGTCCTACGTGAACCACTTCCTCGGCCCGACGCTCTTCCAGGTGCGGATCGGCGGCCGCGAGATCGGAGTGCGCGCGCTGGCCCCGCTCTACGCGCCCATCGAGCTGCTCAGTCACGTGTCGCGGGTCTTCACCCTGGCGGTGCGGCTCCTCGCCAACATGTTCGCCGACCACACGGTGGTTCTCGTGTGGCTCACGCTCGTACCGGCGGTGGTACCCGCGATCTTCATGGGGCTCGGCGTGCTCGTGGCCTTCCTGCAGGCGTACGTGTTCGCGCTCCTCTCGATGATCTACATCGGACTGGCGCTCGAGGAGGCGCACTGAGCGTGCTCCGACCGCGGCGGTCCGCCATCACCCACACCAAGGAGACCATCATGCGAAAGCTCGGAACGTTCTTCGTCTGGACGCTCGCCGTCCTGCTGGCACCCCTGGCGGCGGCGGCCGAGAACGGAGGCGGCGCCGACGGGAGCTGGGGCTACGCGCTGGGCGCGGGCCTCGCCGTGGGTCTGGCGGGCCTCGGCTGCGGCATCGGCCAGGGGCTCACCGCGGGCAACACCACGTCGGGCATCGCACGCAACCCGGGCGCCGCGGGCTCGATGTTCACGAACTACATCCTCGGGATGGTGCTCATCGAGTCGATCGCGATCTACGGCCTCGTGATCGGCCTGCTCCTCCAGGGCAAGATCAGCTAGCCCGGGGAATGGGACGCCGGGCGGAGGCAATCGACGCGGTCCTCACCCCGTTGTTCGTTCCCGCGCCGAACCCGTGCTCCCACCCGGCGTCCCGACCCGCCGGCCCCCGGTCCCGGTGGAGGGGCGATGGCGGGG
The DNA here is from genome assembly GCA_035687825.1 of Myxococcota bacterium. Taxonomy (GTDB): domain Bacteria; phylum Myxococcota_A; class UBA9160; order UBA9160; family DASRUS01; genus DASRUS01. Next base: position 3,080 of record DASRUS010000146.1, read on the forward strand.
TGTGCCTCACGGCACGTTCCGCTTCGAGAGCAAGGCGCGTGCCAGCGCGC
>DASRUS010000147.1:0-6455 GCA_035687825.1 Myxococcota bacterium
TTCTCGTCTTCCTCGTCTTCCTGCCGCGGCTGCTGCGCCGGCGCGCCCGTGGCGCCCGGCGCGGCCTCCTCCGACTGCTGCATCGACGGCGGACCCGCGTCCACGCTCTCCTCCGAGGAGCAGCCTGCTCCCCCGAGGCCCATCGCCAGGATCGCAGCGACGGCCAGCACCGAAATCTCCCGCATTCCTCTCATTCCAGTCTCCCCCGCGATTCGAGATCGCGGGAGGTTCCCATCGGCCCGCCGTCCCGACTGTGATGCGGATCACCGAAGGAGCGCCCCCGCCATCGCGACGGGCGGCGTGGAGCGGGCGGCGCGGGTCCGAGACGGCGTTCTGGCCGCGGGACTGCGGTCCCCCGCCGGGTGGGCGGCGACGGAAGCAGGGGCGCGCAACTCTCCGGCAGCTCCTCCCGCTTCGCCGCCGTCCCCACACGCGATCGTGTCGGTGACGCTGCCCGCTCGGCGCGCACGCGGCGCGCGAACGGAGGCACTCCGACGCGCAGGGGAGCCGCGCACCCGGCGCGCCCGTGCTACGCATTGGGCCGACGGTGCCACTCACCGTGATGGACTCCGACTTTCGCCTTGGCGGGTGAGCGATCCGATGCGGCTGCGGGACGGGAAGGGCGAGCGCTCCTCGGAGCAGGGATTGACGGCGTGACCGCCGCTCCGTTCACCCCGGCCGAACGGGCGAGGCTGGCGAGCCTGCTCAGCGGGGGCGACCGCCGGCGGGCGGAGGGCATGCCCGTGTGGGTGCCCGTCGCCTGCATCGGCCTCGTGACGCTCTGCGCGGCGACGCTCGTCCTCGCCGGGAAGCCCTGGCTCGCGCTCGCGGGGATGCTCGGCATCCCCGTGGTCCTCGCCGCCTTCTCCCGCTCGGACCGCCTCGTGCAGCTCGTGCTCTTCCTCCTCTACACGAACGCCGCCGTCATCGCGAACAAGTTCCACGGCGTCCCGCTCCCGATCGTCGCGGCGGTGCCCCTGCTGCTCGGCATCCCCATCGCGCAGTGGGTGATCCTGCGCGGCCAAAAAATAGTCGTGCCACCCGTCGTGCCCCTCATGCTCGCGTTCCTCGTGGTCCAGCTCGTCGGCGCGCTCTTCGCCGCCGAGCCCGACAAGTCGCTCCCGAGCGTCGTCGAGTTCGTGGGCGAGGGGATTGCGCTGTACGTGCTGGTCGTGAACGCGGTCCGCACGCCGGAGACGCTGCGCGGGGCGGTGTGGACGCTCGTCCTGGCGGGCGCCTGCATGGGCGCGCTCGTCTTCTACCAGCAGGTCACGGGGACCTACGACCGGAACTACGGCGGCTTCGCCCAGGTGAGCAACGCGGCCTTCGAGATCGGCGAGGACGCGGCGGGCGGCGAGCTGCTCCAGCCGCGCCTGGCGGGCCCCCTCGGCGTGCAGAACCGCTTCGCGCAGACCCTGGCGATGCTCCTGCCCCTGTGTCTGGCCCTGTTCTGGTCGGCGCGCTCGCTCAAGGCGCGGCTCCTCGCCCTCGCCTGCTTCCAGCTCGTCGGCATCGGGATCGCGCTCGCGTTCTCCCGCGGCGCCGCGGTGGGCATCGCGTTCATGTTCCTGTGCATGCTCTTCATGGGCTACATCCGCCTGCGCCACCTCGCGATCGTCTGCGCCATGCTGGCCCTCGTGGCCGTGGCGGTGCCCCAGTACGCCGTGCGGCTCTCCTCCCTCGCCCGCGTGGGCGACGCGCTCGAGTTCGGCAGCTCCACCGGCTTCCGCAACACCGACGGCGCCACGCGCAGCCGGCTCACCGAGATGCTCGGCGCCGCCCTCGCCTTCGCGGACCACCCCGTCGTGGGCGTGGGGCCCGGGATGTACCGCGAGCACTACCGCGAGTACGCCGAGCGCGCGGGGCTCAAGGTGAAGATGACCGACCGGGAGTCCCACAGCCTGTACCTCGGCCTCGCTGCGGAGCACGGGCTCCTCGGCCTCCTCGTCTTCACGCTGATCGTCGCGGTCACGTTCTGGGAGCTCGTGCGGGCGCGACGGCGCTGGCGGCGCGAGCGTCCCGAGCTCGCGAACCTCGTGGGCGGGTTCCTGATGGCGCTGGTCGGCTATCTCGCCATCGGCTTCTTCCTCCACTTCGCCTACATCCGCTACTTCTGGCTCATGATGGGTCTCGCGGCCGCGGCGAGCCGCGTGGCGCCGGCGCGGGCGACCGCCGCGCGGCCCGGGGTCGTGCGACCGGCGGCGCTCGGCTTCGCGCCAGGAGTCGAGGAGTCGGTGAAGCGCGTGCTGCTCGGGACCTACCGACCCGCCCTGCCCCCGGGCGCCGCCCGCTGATCCCACGGGCGCGCTGCGGGCGATCGGCGGCGCCGGGCTCAGCCCAGCCCCAGCTTCCGCGCGATGATCAGCTTCATGATCTCGTTCGTGCCCGCGTAGATCGACTGCACCGCGGCGTCGCAGTAGTCGGTCGAGATCGGGGTCTCGCGCATGAAGCCGTAGCCGCCGAAGAGCTGGAGGCACTCGCTCGTGAGGCGCTTCTGGAGGTCGGTGGTCCACCACTTCGCCATGCTCACCTCCGCCACGGCGTCGTCACCCCGCACGTGCGCGGCGAGGAGCTGGTCCACGAAGGCCTGGCCGATCTCCACCTCGGTGGCGAACTCGGCGAGCTTGAACTGCGTATTCTGGAAGCGGGCGATGGGCTGCCCGAAGGCGCGCCGCTCCTTCACGTACGCGAGCGTGTCCTCGAGCGCGCGCCGGCACGACGCCATGGACGCGACGGCGATGCACAGCCGCTCCTGCTGGAGCTTCTCCATCAGCAGGTAGAAGCCGCGCCCCTCCTGGCCGAGCAGGTTCTCCGCCGGCACGCGGCAATCCTCGAAGAAGATCTCGCTCGTGTCCTGGCCCACGAGCCCGATCTTGTCCAGCTTGCGGCCGCGCACGAAGCCGGGGGTCGTCGCCTCCACGAGCAGCAGGCTGATGCCCCGGTGCGGCGGGTCCGCGCCGGGGTCGGTCTTCGCCACGACGATGAAGAGGTCGCCGATCTGGCCGTTGCTGATGAAGGTCTTCGAGCCCGAGAGGACGAAGTCGTCGCCCCTGCGGATCGCTCGCGTCTGGATCCCCGCCAGGTCCGAGCCCGCCGCGGGCTCGGTCATGCAGATGCCGAGCAGCACCTCGCCCCGGATCGCGCCCGGCAGCCAGCGCCGCTTCTGCGCCTCGCTGCCGAAGGTCACGAGGTACGGCATGCAGATGTCGGAGTGGAGCGACACCATCATGGCGTGCGCGCGCACGCGGGCCCACTCCTCCATCACGATCGCGTCGTAGCGGAAATCGGCCCCGGCCCCGCCGTACTCCTCGGGCGCGCACGCGCCGAGCAGCCCCGCCTCCCCGGCCTTGCGCCAGGTCTCGCGATCGCTCGACCCCCGCGCGTTCCACTCGGCGACCCGGGGCTCGACCTCCTTCTCGACGAAGCGGCGGCACTGGTCGCGGAAGAGGGAATGCTCCTCGCCGAAGACGTCGCGTCGCATGCAGGTCCTCCTGGGCTAGTCTTGCGCCCCGACCGACTCCCGACTGTAGCGGCCCCCGGGCCCGGAGGAACGCACGTGGACCTCGCCTGCGCCGACGAGCTTCTCACCGCCACGACCTGGGGACGGTGCGGCTGAGACGGGGCCGCCGTGGCGATCCGCTTCGAGCTTCCTCCGGATCATCCGCACGTCGCGCTCGTCACGATCGACCGGCCCGAGCGGGCGAACTCGCTCGACCTCCGCACGCTGCGCGAGCTCGCAGGGGCGTGGCGGCGGATCGCCGGCGACGCCGAGATCCGCTGCGCGGTCGTGACCGGCGCGGGCGAGCGCGTCTTCTGCGCGGGAATGGACATGACGAGCACGATCCCCGTGGCGCAGCGTTTCGCGCGGGGCGAGCGCGTGGACCCCGAGGACTTCGAGGGTCTGCGCAGCGTCTCCACGGCACTCCTCGCCGGCTTCGACCTCGCGACGCCCCTCGTGGCCGCGGTGAACGGCCACGCCCGCGCCGGCGGCTTCGATCTCATGCTCGCCGCGGAGATCCGCCTCGCCGTCCCGCACGCGACCTTCGCCCTCGAGGAGGTGGCGCTCGGCCTCTACCCCACCGGCAACGCCAGCGTGCTCCTCCCGCGCCAGATCGCCTGGGTGCACGCCATGGAGCTCCTCCTCACGGCGCGGCCCATCGACGCGACGCGCGCCGCCGAGATCGGTCTCCTGAACCGCATCGTCTCGCCCGGGGAGCTCCTGTCCGTGGCCCTCGCCGCCGCGGACGTCATCGCCGCGAACGCGCCCCTCGCCGTGCGCGAGACGCGGCGCGGTGTCCGCGAGCTGCTCTCCCTGCCCCTCGACGAAGCGTACGCCCGTCAGGAGGAGCTCGGACGGCCGCTGCGCGGGACCGAAGACGCGCGCGAGGCGCAGCGTGCGTTCGTGGAGAAGCGGAAGCCCGTCTTCCGGGGGCGCTGACGCCCGGCAGTGTCCGTGCGTCTCGCGTGCGCCTGCTCAACGGCTCGCGGGCGCGTAGTCCACGAGCGCGGGCGGAGCGAGCGTCGGATCCTCGAGCAGCCGCAGCGCGGCCTCGATCACCGCGTGCTGGAGCTTCGCGTCGTCCGGCGCGCCCAACGGGTAGCCGTGCGGGAAGGGGACGCAGAGCGCGCGCGGCGGGCGCACGCGCTCGGCCACCACGCGAAGGAGCTGGAGCGCCACGGTCGCGATCCCCTGGCGCTCGAGCTCCGCGGCGACCAGGCCCACGGCCTGGTTGCACATCGGTCAGACGGGGACGAGCAGCGCCGCTTCCACGCCGTCGGCGACGAGGCGCCGCGCGGCTTCGGGGGCGGTCCGCTTCACGAGTCTCCCCGGCGCGAGGATCGAGCCCATGAACGAGAGATGGCGCGGCGCGAGCGATCCGATGCGCCCCGCGCGCACGAGCTCGCGCAGCCGTTCGAGGGGGAAGCCCAGGTTCGGATCGCGGGCGAGGCCGGAGTGGTCGAAGGACTCGCTCCGGTGGGTCTCGCGGAGCGTCGCGAGGTCCACGTCCGCCGGGATCTCGCGGAAGCTCGGGTCGCCGCCGCGCAGGTCGTCGTCGAAGGGCGGCTGCCCCGGCGCGACGAAGGCGGCGCTGGAGACGAGGGCCAGGCGGCACGCGGCGAGGGGCCTCTGAAGCGGCGCCCAGGGCACGGGATCCACGCGGCGCCAGGGATACGCGCGCAGCAGCAGCCGGACCGCGAGCGGGAACTCTTCGATCTCGCCCACGCTCGCGCTCAGCCCGCCAGGAACTCGCGCAACACCCGGAAGCAGGCCTCCGGCTGGTCGCGATGGACGCCGTGGCCGGCGTCCGCGAAGCGCTCGAAGCGCACGAGCTCCGCCGGGAGGTGCGCGACGATCTCCTCCGCCGACTCGAGCGGCGTCACCGGATCGTCGTCGCCCGCCAGCACGAGGGTCGGGCAGCGGACGCGCGCGAGCTCGTCGCGCAGGTCGAGCGTCGCCCCCTCCGCCTTCTCCCAGCCGAACATCAGCTCGAGGTTGAACCGGGTCCGCGCCAGCGCGTCCGGGTCCTGGGGCGTTCGGCTGTAGAGCGGTAGACACGATCGGGTGTAATCGGCGACCGTGTCGGGCCCCGGCGCCTCCCAGAAGCGGCGCGCCGCGGCGCCGGCGGCGGCCCCGCCGAGGCGCTCGAAGACGCGCACCGAGCGCTCGGGAACCCAGCGCGCCGCGGTGCTCGAGAGCACGAGCTTGCCCGGGTGCTCCGGATGGCGCGCCGCGTAGAGCATCGCGACGAAGCCCCCGAAGGATTGTCCCAGCACCACGGGTCGCTCGATCTCGAGCGCCTCGCAGAAGGCGCGTACGTCGTCCGCGAAGCGCGCGAGGTTCCAGCGCGCGGGGTCGCCGCGGTCGCTCCGACCCTGGCCGCGCTGGTCGAGATAGACCACCTGGGCCACGTCCGCGAACGCGTCGAACGCCGGCCGGAAGGACGAGTGGTCGAAGCCCGGACCGCCGTGGAGCAGGAGGAGCGTCGGCCGCTCGCGCATCGCCGGGCCGTCCGGGACGAGGCCCGGCCCCGCGACGTCGAAGAAGATCCGCTCGTCCCCGATCTGGAGGCGCACGGGCGCGAAGGTAGCCCGCGCCGCGTCGTGCCGGCCGTTGAGCCGGGCGGCGGGCCGGCCGATGAGATCCGGAGAACCCAGGACGACGCCATGACCGCACCCGCGAGACCCGAGCCCCGGAAGACCCTCGCCGGGGGAGGCGCCGAGCCCCCGCCGCGCCCGGCCGCGCCGCCCGGGCGCGCGACCGCGTTCCCGGAGCTCCTGGTGGGCCTCCACGCCGCCGGCGAGACGGGCGTCCTCGAGGTGCGCGCCGCGGGGATCCGCACGGACGTGACGCTCCGGCGCGGCAGCCCCGTCTTCGCCGAAGGAGGGCAGCTGCGGCAGACGCTCGGCCGCCTGCTGCTGCGGCGCGGCGAGATCAGCGAGCAGGACTACGTGCG
>DASRUS010000148.1:0-2295 GCA_035687825.1 Myxococcota bacterium
AGGCCCGGGGCGCCGTGGACCAGGGTGCGGCGGATGCGGTAGAGGTTCGCCTTGATCGCGTCCTCGGACTTGCCGAGCGCGCGCGCGATCGTGCGGATCGACTGGCGGCGCAGGTGCTTCAGGTGGAAGATGCGCCGCTGCAGCGGCGTGAAATCGCGCTCGATCACCCGCTCGCAGCGGTCGAGGATGCGCCGCGCGTCCACCGTCTCGTCGCTCGGCGCCTCCGAGGACCCGAACTCGATCCCCCCGGCATCGTCGATGGGCTCGAGCCGGGGCCGGGGCCGGCGGAAGCGGCGGTTCACCTTGTTGCGCGTGATCCCGAAGATCCACACGAGCAGCGTCGATTCGCCGGCGAAGCTCGGCAGCGCCTGGAAGACCGTGAAGAAGACCTCCTGCGTCACGTCTTCGGCCTCGCCCGGGTCGCCGAGGCGCTTCAGCGCGAAGCGGTAGACGCGGGGAAAGTAGGCCGCGTAGAGGGTCTCGAAGTGCTCGCGGCTCCCCGCCAGGATCGCCCGCACGAGCTCGCCGTCGTCCTCCCAGGCGCGCGCCGGGCGTCGGCTCGCGGCGTACGGCGCCCGCACCCCCGGCCGCGGGGCGCGAACCCCGTGCTTCTCCTGCTCCCGCTCGACAGTGCTCCCGGCCCTCTTGCGCAACGTCCACCCCAAGCGGGGCTCGCCCCGCGCCACGGTTCCTCGAAGGTGGGGACTCGCGTCCCGACCGGGGCAGGGAGCAAGGCACGTGCCACGCGCCCGAGGCGGCGCAGGACGCGGCGCAATCCCGCCGGCCGCGTCCCGTTTCCGCGTCGGCTGCGCGCAGCCTGCGCGCCCCCTGCCGGGTCGGCGGGGTGAAGGAGCATTCCCATTGTGTGGCCGTGGATTCACTGAGGGGAGGCGGTCGCCGTTTCCTGCAGCCAGCGGCGCAGGCCCGCGCGCGCCACGTCCGAGAACGACGACGCGTCGAAGCGCACCGCGAAGCCCGCGGGCTCGGAGCGCTGGCTGCGCGCCACGACGCCTTGCACGCGCAAGAGCTCGGCGCAGCCCGGCAGCTCGAGCGTGAGTCGCGCCGACCCGCCCGGGTCGGGGGGATCCGGCGCGACGAGGAAGATTCCCGACTCCGAGAGGTCGCGGCTGGTGAGGAAGAGCTGCCGGTGGGCGTCTTCGTAGGCCGCCTCGATGCGCGCGCTGACGCGGGGAGCGTCGCGGCGCTCGGGCGCGCGGGAGGATCGCGTCACAGCTTGCCCGGGATCACCCACCACTGCCCGTCCTGCCGCTCCCAGCGGTCCTCGCGCTCGAGCCGGGTCTCCCAGAAGCGCAGCGGAAGGGCGTTCTCGCCCACGATCGCGACCCGCACGCGCGCCCGGCCCGGTCCCTCCACCAGGAACTCCTCCACCGAGACCGTGAGTGGACGGTTCTTCTCGAAATGGAACGTCGCCAGCTCGTCGGCGAGGTCGGCGTACCAGTCGGCGAAGGCGGGCCCGCCGCGGAAGTACTGGCGCAGCTCCGCGTCCTGGAAGGTGGCCAGCGTGTTGAATCGCCGCCCGGCGAGCCGCGCGTAGAAGGCGCTCGCGCGGTCGTAGAACTCGACCACCGCGCCCGAGCTCACCACCTCCGCGGGGCCCACGGCTGCGGGGCCCGCCGGACCCCCGCAGCCCGCGGCCAGGACCGCCGCCAGAAGCCACGCGAGGCGCGCGCTCACGGGCGCCGGCCCCGGCGCCGCCCGCGGCGCGGCGCGCCCCCGAGCGCCGCCTGCGCCGCGGCCAGGCGCGCCACGGGCACGCGGAAGGGCGAGCAGGACACGTAGTCGAAACCGAGCTCCGCGAAGAAGCGGATGCTCTTCGGATCGCCGCCGTGCTCGCCGCACACGCCCACCTTGAGCGACCGCCGCGTCGCGCGCCCGCGCTCCACCCCCTCGCGCACGAGCGCCCCGATGCCGTCCACGTCGATGGAGACGAAGGGATCGTCCTCGAGGATGCCGTCGTCGATGTACTGGGACAGGAGCTTCCCCACGTCGTCGCGGGAGAGCGCCCAGGTCATCTGGGTGAGATCGTTCGTGCCGAAGGAGAAGAAGTCGGCGTGGCGCGCGATCTCGCCGGCGCTGAGCGCCGCGCGCGGCACCTCGATCATGCTCCCGATGCGGGGACGCACCCGCGGCCGCCCGAAGGCGTCGAGCACGCGCTCGATCTCCTCCTCCACCAGCGGCCGCAGCCGCGCGAGCTCGCCCACGTGCGCCACCAGCGGGATCATGATCTCGGGCTCCACCTGGACGCCCGCCTGGGCCACCTCGCAGGCCGCCTCG
>DASRUS010000149.1:0-2380 GCA_035687825.1 Myxococcota bacterium
GTCCCCGGCGCCCGGCTCACCCCGGGGCCCGGGCGGGACGAGCGCGTCCGCGGCGTTGTAGAAGGTGCGCGCGGCGCGGGGCGAGAGGAGCCGCGGCGCCGCGCCCGGGACGGATCCCGTCACGCGCGGGCGTCGGCCCGGGCCTCGGGCCAGCGCAGCGCCACCGCCGCGTGGAGCGCGATGCCCGTCGCGAGCGCCGACTCCTCCAGCAGCATGCGGTTCGAGTGCAGGGGCTCGCCGCGCCCGCCCGCGGGCCCCGCGCCGAGGAAGACGAGGGCACCGGGCACGCGCTCCAGGATGTACGAGAAGTCCTCGGCGCCCATCACCGGCGCGCGCATGTCGATGCAGCCCTCGGGTCCAGCGAGCTCGCTCGCCACGCCCCGCACGAACGCCGTGAAGCCCGCGTCGTTCACCGTGACGGGATAGCCCGGGATCACGTGGACCTTCGCCTCGACCTCGTGCGCCCCAGCGATCCCCGCCACCACGCGCTCCATGCGCTCGCGCACCAGACGCCGGGTCGCGTCCGAGAGGCTGCGGATCGTGCCCTGCACCTGCGCCGCGGCCGGGATCACGTTGAAGGCGGTGCCCGCCACGATGCGCGTCACGGTGAGCACGGCGGGGTCGAAGGCGTCCACCCGGCGCGTCACCATCGCCTGGAGCGCCATCACGATCTCGCAGGCCACGGGGATCGGATCCACCGCGAGGTGGGGCATGGAGGCGTGGCCGCCGCGACCCGCGAGGTCGATGGAGAAGACGTCGCCGGCGGCGAGGATCGGACCGGGGCGCGTGGCGATCCGGCCCGGGGCGAGGCTCGAGTCCACGTGGATGGCGAAGGCCCCGTCCACCCGGGGCTCGGCGTCGAGCAGACCCTCCTCGATCAGGATCCGAGCCCCGGCGTAGCCCTCCTCGCCAGGCTGAAACAAGAACTTCAACGTTCCTGTGAGATCCCCGCGCCGGCGCGAGAGAAGACGTGCCGCGCCGGCGAGCATCGCCACGTGGGCGTCGTGGCCGCAGGCGTGCATCGAGCCCTGGCGGCGGGACGCGAAGGGGAGCCCCGTCTCCTCGACGAGGGGGAGCGCGTCCATGTCGGCGCGCAGGAGCAGCGTGGGCCCCGGACGGTCGCCCCGCAGCGTCGCCACCACCGCGCTCGTGCGCCCGCCCGTCTCCACCTCGAGCCCGAGGTCGCCGATCGCGTCGAGCACCGCGCGCTGGGTCTCGGGGAGGACGAGGCCGAGCTCCGGCTCGGAGTGGATGCGCCGGCGCAGCTCGACCGCGCCGGGCAGGAGGCCCTCGGCCTCTTCGCGGAGCTTCACGAAGGCGTCGGGCACGGGATCCTCCGGGGCGGCCGGCTCGCGGCGGGAGACTTCGAGTCTACCCGCACCCGGATCCACCGCGCACGGACGGCGGGGCTACGCTCCTGCGCCGATGCCGCGCCGCGCGATCGCCGCCTCCGTCTGCGCCCTCGCCCTCGCCTGCTCCCGAACCGTTTCGCCCGGAGGGGTCCGCGTGACGATCCAGGGGACGACCGTGCAGGCCGAGCTCGTGCGCAGCCCCGAGGCGCGGGCCCGGGGCCTCTCGGGCCGCGACGCCCTCGCCCCGGACCGCGCCATGCTCTTCCTCTTCGCGGCCCGCGAGCACCACGGCTTCTGGATGCAGGGCATGCGCTTCGACCTCGACCTCGTCTGGATCGCGGGGGACCGCGTGGTGGACGTGACCCACCGCGCCTCGCACCTGGAGCCCGAGCGCATCCTGGCGCCCCGCGCGCCCGCCGACCGGGTGCTCGAGGTCGTGGCCGGAACCGCGCTCGCCCGGGGCTGGGGTCCAGGCGACCGCGTGGAGTTCGAGCCCGAGCTCCGGCCGGGCGCGCCGTAAAGGGACCCGCGCGGTCCGCCGACCCGAGAGCCATGGACCGAGCCGGCCGCTACCTGCTCTTCGCCCCGCCGCTCCCGCCCCGGGCCGTGGCGGCCGGCGAGACCGTCGTGATCGGGCGCGGTGCCGCCTGCGACTTCGTGCTCCCGTCCCCCGCCGCCTCGCGGCTGCACGCGGAGGTCGTGCCGCACGAGGCCGGCTGGCGCCTGCGCGATCTCGGCAGCACGAACGGGACGTTTCTCAATGGCGAACGCGTCGTCGGGGAGCGTGAGCTCCACGCCGGCGACGCGATCCAGATCGGGGAGCAGACGATCCACTTCTGTCACGTGGAATCGGGCGAAGCCGAGGCGGAGGCGCAGGGGGGCGAGCGCACGATGCTGCTGGCCGCGCCCTCCGGCGAAGGCATGCTGCGCGGGAGCCTCGCGGAGATCCCGCCCATCGGGCTCCTCCAGCTCCTCGAGCTCGAGCGCAAGAGCGGCGTCCTCGAGATCGAGACGGGCGCCGGCAAGGC
>DASRUS010000150.1:0-11377 GCA_035687825.1 Myxococcota bacterium
TTCACCACCACCCGGCGGCGCGCGGGGTCCACGGACGGGATCGCCGCCAGGAGCCCGCGCGTGTAGGGGTGAGCGGGATCCGCGAACACGCGCTCGCTCGTGCCCTCTTCGACAATCTGGCCGAGGTACATCACCGCCACGCGGTGGGCGAGGTAGCGCACCACGCCGAGGTCGTGGGTGATGAAGAGGTACGCGAGACCGAGCTCGTCCTGGAGCTCGCGCAGCAGGTTCAGGATCTGGGCCTGGATCGAGACGTCGAGGGCCGACGTCGCCTCGTCGCAGATCACGAGGCGCGGCTCCAGCGCGAGGGCTCGCGCGATGCAGATGCGCTGGCGCTGGCCCCCGGAGAACTCGTGCGGGTAGCGCCCCATCTGCGCCGGGTCGAGCTGCACGCGCCGCAATAGCTGGGCCACGCGCTCCGTGCGCTCGGCCTCGTTCGCGCCGATCCCGAAGGCCTGCATGCCCTCCGCCACCGCGTCGCGCACGCGCAGGCGCGGATCGAGGGAGGCCGCGGGATCCTGGAACACGACCTGGATCTTCTGGCGGTGCGGGCGGAGCGCGCGGCGCGAGAGCGCCAGGAGGTCGACGCCGTCGTGGAGGATCCGCCCCTCCCGCGGCTCGACCAGACGCAGGATCGAGCGCCCCACGGTCGTCTTCCCGCAGCCCGACTCGCCCACGAGGGCGAGCGTCTCGCCGGCGCCGATCGCCAGGTCCACGCCGTCCACCGCCCGGACGAACCCGACGCTGCGGCGCAGCACGCCCGCGCGGATCGGGAACCACGTGCGCAGGCCCTCGACGCGGAGCAGCGGCGGCGCCGCAGCGCTCGCGGCGGGCGTGGTGGTCGCCGCGACCGCGCTCACGTCGCGAGCTCCTGCGCCACGGCGAAGCAGCGCGCGGTGTGGGTCGGCGAGAGACGCGTGGCCTCGGGCTCGCGCGCGCGGCACACGTCCATGACGCGCGGGCAGCGCGTGGAGAAGCGGCAGCCCGCGGGCCAGTTGCCCGGCCAGGGCACCGTCCCCGGGATCTCCGCGAGCCGCTCGCCGCGCTTCGCCAGCGCGGGCATCGAGCGCAGGAGCGCCTGCGTGTAGGGATGCCGCGGCTGGCCCAGCACCTCGGCGCGCGTCCCCGCCTCGACGATGCGTCCCGCGTACATCACAGCCACCCGGTCGGCGAGCTCGTTCACCACGCCGAGGTCGTGCGTGATGAGCAGGATCGCCATGCCGAGCTCCCGCTGGAGCTCGCGCAGGAGCTCCAGAATCTGGGCCTGGATCGTCACGTCGAGGGCCGTGGTGGGCTCGTCGGCGACGAGCACCTTGGGGTGCGCGGCGAGCGCCATGGCGATCACGACGCGCTGCTTGAGACCGCCGGAGAGCTCGTGGGGATAGGCGTCGAGACGCTCCGCGGCATCCGGGATGCGCACGCGCTCGAAGAGCTCCAGGGCGCGCGCGCGCGCCGCCTCGCGCGAGCCGCGCTCGTGGAGCCGGATCGCCTCCACCACCTGCGCGCCCACGCGCACCACGGGGTTCAGGCTCGTCTGCGGCTCCTGGAAGATCATCGAGATCTCGCGGCCGCGCACACGGCGCATTTCGGTGACGGGGAGTCCCTGGATCTCGCGACCCCCGAGGCGCACGCGACCCGCCTCGATCCGCCCGGGCTTGGGGACCAGGCGCAGGATCGAGAGCGCCGTCACCGACTTCCCGCAGCCCGACTCGCCCACCAGGGCGAGCGTCTCGCCGCGCGCCAGGCAGAGGTCCACGCCGTCCACGACCGCGACCCGGCCGCGCTCCATCGGGAAGCTCGTCGCGAGCCCCTCCACCTCGAGGACGCTGCTCACAGGTTCTCGCGCAGCGTGCGTGGATCGAGGATGTCGCGCACCGCGTCGCCCACGAAGTTCACGGCGAGGAGCAGCACGAAGAGCGCCGCGCCCGCGGCCGAGAGGTTCCACCAGATGATCGGGTCCCGGGAGAGCTCGTCGCGCGCCCGGTCGATCATCTGGCCCCAGCTCCCGTCCACGCCGATGCCGAGCCAGGAGAGGATCGCCTCCGAGAGCACGAGCCCCGAGAACATGAGGACGAAGGTCACGACCACGAGGTGCATGAGGTTCGGCAGGATGTGCCGGAGGATGATGCGCGGCTCCGAGACGCCGAGCGCCCGGGCGGCCTGCACGTAGTCGAGCTCGCGGAGCTTGAGCGTCTCGCCGCGCGCGAGGCGGCAGAAGCCGACCCAGCCCGTGACCGCCAGCGCGATGCAGACCGAGAGGGTGCTCCGCCCCATCGCCATGATGAGCGCGATGAGGAGCAGGAGCCCCGGCATGGACGCGAGCGTGGACATGACGAAGAAGACGACGTCGTCGATGCGCCCGCCGAAGTAGCCCGCCGAGACGCCAAACAGGAGTGCCAGCGGGATCGTGATCAGGCTCGTGAGCCCGCCGATCAGCAGCGCCACGCGCGCGCCCTTGAGCGTCAGGTACAGGACGTCGCGCCCGAGGATGTCCGTCCCGAGCGGGTGGCGGCCGGGGTGCGCGAGCCGGGCTCCCCCGTAGAACTCGGCGCTCGCGAACGGTGCCGAGTAGCTCTTCTCCTGGAAGCCGAGGAAGGCGCGGTCGATCACGCTCTGCGCCTCGAGCACCGCGACCACGTCCTCGCCGGCCTCGACGCCCCCCACCCACGCCACCGAATCGAGGAGCGCGACCCCGACGAAGAGCGCGATCACGCCGAGGGCCACCGGCCGCCGCCGCGCGAGCTCGCCCGTGGCCTCGCGCCACAGGCGGTTCCGCCGCACGGCCACGCCCAGGGCGATGCCTCCCGCGAACAGGGCCCCCGCCACGAGGTTCGAGATCAGCCACGCTTGCATGGGCTCACCCGAGGCGCACGCGGGGGTCCGCGAGGGAGTAGCTCACGTCGGTCAGGATCTGGCCCAGGATGAAGAGCAGCGAGCCGATGTAGACCATGGTGCGCAGCGTCGAGAAGTCGTTGCCCTGGATGGCGTCCACCGTGATCGCGCCGAGGCCGGGGATCCCGAAGAACGACTCGAGCAGCAGCGCCCCGGTGAAGAGGAAGGGGATCGCGAGCACCGTGTGCGTGAGGATCGGGATCATGGCGTTGCGCAGCACGTGGCCCCACATGATGCGCCCCTCGCCGCAGCCCTTGGCGCGCGCGGTGCGCACGTAGTCGCGGTTCGTCTCCTCCAGGAAGACCGTCCGGTAGAAGCGCACGTCGCTCCCGAAGCCCGCGGCGAGGCCCACCACCAGGGGGAGCGCGAGGAAGCGCGGCAGGAGCTCCGGCGTGAAGTCGAAGCCCGAGATCGGGAACCAGCGCAGGAGCTTCCCGATCGCGTACTGCCCCCCGACGATGTAGAGGAGGATCGAGACGCTCATCCCGAGCACGCACAGGAAGACGCCCATGCGGTCGATGTAGGTCTCGCGGAAGAAGGCCACGAAGAGCGAGAGCGCGAGCCCGACGCCGAGCCCGAGCACGAAGAGCGGCACGGTGAGGCTCAGGCTCGGCCCCATGCCCCGGCGGATCCGCTCCGCGATGGGCGCGTCGTCGGCGTCGCTGCGCCCGAAGTCGAAGCTGAGCATGCGCCGGAAGTGGTCGTAGAGCAGGCTCTCCGTCGCGCGCTCCGCCTGCCACGGCCAGAGCGGCTTGTCGTAGCCGTGGTTCGCCTTCCACTGCTCGATGACCTCGGGCAGCGCCTTCTCGCCGAGGGCGCGGCGAGCGACGTCGTCGGGGTCGGTGACCGTGAAGAAGAGGACGAAGAGGAAGAGAAGCACCCCGAGCACGACCACAGCTCCGTACAGGAGGCGGCGGATCACGTAGGCCAGCACCTACTGGCGCTCCCGGAGGAAGGTCGCCACGCCCGGGACCACGATGGCGACGCCGACCGCGGCCAGCGCGAACGCCGGCCAGCGCACGGGCTCGTTCCAGACGGCGCGCAGCTCGGCGCGCCTCGCGGCGTCGAGATCCCGGTACTTGATCGTCGGGTACGACATGCCCGCGGGCTTCACGTTGCGGAGCCACCCGTGATAGAGCGCGTACTCCTCGGGGTGGATGAGCTCGATCCACGGCCGCTCGCTCTCGAGGAGCGCCGTCATCTCGCGGATGCTGCGCAGCCGCTCGGCGTCGCCCTCCCGCGACTTCATGGCGAGGAAGAGCGCGTCGAAGCGCGGGTCGGAGAAGTTCGCGGTGTTGGGGCCGCCGCTCTTCGAGCGCGCCATCTCGGACCAGAGCAGGAAGAAGAAGTTCTCCGGGTCGGGGTAGTCCGCCACCCAGCCCCACTGGAAGATCTGATAGGCGCCGTTGCGCACCTTCTCCTGGAACTGGTTGTAGTTGGTGGCCGAGATCTCGACGTCGATCCCGAGCTTGCGCCACGCATCCACGAAGAACTGGAAGGTGAGCAGACCCCGAGCCGAGGTGTCGGGCGTGTCGAAGCTGAGGCGGAGCGGCGCCTGCGTCGTCGGATCGACGCCGTGCGGGTAGCCCGCCTGCACCAGCAGCCGGCGTGCGCGCTCGAGGTCCACCGCGCGCCAGGGGTTCCGGTACGCCTCGTCGTAGCCGAAGATCCCGGGCGGGAGCGGCGACTGCGCCGGGACGCCGCGCCCATTCGTGAAGAGCCGCGTGTACTCCTGCGCGTCGATGACGAGGCTCATCGCCTGCCGGAGCTTGCGCCCGCGCTCGCCCCCGGCGCGCCCCACCACCGGGTCGTCCATGTTGAAGCCGATGTAGTAGACGGCCGGGATCACCGACTTCTCGAGCTGCATGCCGAGCGCCGCCATCTCGGGCGAGAGCCGGTCCTCGCGGACCACTTTGTCGAAGCTCTCGCGGATGATGCCCGAAGCGTCGTAGTAGCCCTGGAGGAACTTGTTGAAGGCGGGGATCGACTCCTTCTCGCGCCGGAACTCGACGCGCTCGAGGAACGGCAACGGCCCGCCCACGTAGCCCGGATCGAGGCGGCCCGCGGCCGCGTCGCCGGGCTCGCCCTCGCCCGGATAGGTCGCTCCCGGCGCCCGCCACTCCGGGTGGAGCGCCCCGTACCAGCTCGGATGGCGCTCGAGCACGATGCGCGCGTACTTGTCGTAGACCGCGAGGCGATAGGGTCCCGCGCCGACGGGATGGTCGGCGAAGAAGTCGCGCCCGTCCTCGCCGTCGTAGTGGGCCACCGCCTCCCACGGCACGGGCGCCGTGAACTGCATCGCGAACCAGTAGAGGATCTGGGGATACGGCGCCGCGAGCACGATCTCGAGCGAGGTCTCGCCGAGCACGCGCACGCCCTCGATCCCGCCGAGGGCCGGGTACTGCTCGTGACGCGGCAGCAAAGCGAACGCGGGGTCGCTCTCGCGCCGCTCCGCGAGCGCCTTCCCGAGCTCGCGGAAGCCCACGAGGTTCGAGAACGGCTCGACCACGGGGCTGTTCACCGCGGGGTCGGCGATGCGCGCGAGCTGGAAGGCCACGTCCGCGGCGCGCACCTCGCGCGTCCGCGCCCCGGGCGCGAAGCGCTCGAAGCACGGGTCCTCCTGGAAGAGCACGCCCGGGCGGAGCTCGAAGCGGTACGCGACGCGCCCGCCCCCGCGTGGCTCCGCGCTCGGGACGCTCGTCGCGAGGCCGGGGATCAAGGTGTAGGGGCGTTTCAGATAGTGATACTCGAGGAGCGTGTCGTAGATGTTCCCGAGGATCGCGTGCTCGTTCGTCGTGTAGGAGATGGCCGGATCGAGGGTCTTCGGGGGCTCGGCGAAGCTCGTGTAGAAGACCTTGCGCTCCGCGTCCGCGCCCGGGTAGGGATCGTTCGAGCAGGCGGCGAGCGCCGCGCCGAGCGCGACCAGGACCCGGGCCGCCGCGCGCCTCACCCCCGCTCTCCCGGACCGGAGCCCGCGAAGTCGAGGGCAAAGATGTCCGGCGGAAGCTCGGGGTTGAGCTCGAGCCACTGGAACGTGACCTTCGCGCGCGCTTCGTCGGCGGGGAAGTCGAGCTCGATCTCGTGCGGGAAGCTCGTCCCGCCCACGGGGCGATGGTCGTCGTAGCTCGCCTGCCAGGCGAGGGAGCCGTCCGGGGCGCGCACCTCGAGGCGCCGGAGCTGCGCCTCGGCGTCGCACTCGAGCCGGCGGGTCGGGCCGCCGGCGGCGTCGAGGAGATCCACGCGCACGAAGCCGTTCGAGAGCGCGGCGGCCGGGCCGCGCCGCGTGGGCTCGCGGAGGGCGGGGACGCCGAGCAGCGCGTCCACCGCCTCCTCGGGCCGGAGCGGCAGCCCCGCCACCTCGTAGAGGAGCGCGGGACGGATCTCGCCCTCTTCCACCGTCCCGTCGCCCGCGCGGAACAGCGCGAAGCGCGCGCCGTCGGAGACGAGCACCGCGACCAGCTGACCGAGGAGGCCCTGCACCTCGACCCGCAGCCGCGCGGGCCGCGCCACCACGAGGATCTGCTTCGAGCGGCTCTCGCCGGCGGGCCCGGAGAGCGCGACCCGCGCCACGCCGCGCAGCGATTCGCGGGCGGCGCCCGCCGCGACGAGCGCTGCCAGGCAGGCGTCGGGGCGCGCGTCGCCCTCGGGAAGCGGGGTCGCCACCGGGAGGCTGCGACAGCCCGCGACGAGGACCGTCAGCGCCAGGAGCCGGGCCGGCGCGGACCTCACTTCACCCCGAGCTCCCGGCGCAGCCGCTCGGTCTTGCCGCGCAGCTCCGGCTGCTCGGTCTCGCGGGGCTCCATGCCGAGCGCCTCCTCGTAGAGCTCGAGGGCGCGCTTCTTCTGATCCAGCAGGAAGTACGCGTCCCCGAGGTGCTCCGAGATCACCGGGTCGCCGCCCGTGAGCTCGTCCGCGCGTTCGAGCTCGCGGATCGAACGCTCGAGGAGCGCGCGGCCCTCTGCGGTCTCGCCGCGCGCGATCAGGGGCCGCGCGCGCATGTAGTAGACCCAGCCCAGGCTGTCGGTGATGTAGCCGTCCTCGGGGCGGGCCTGGAGGGCGCGCACGATGAACGCCTCGGCCTCGTCGAGGCGCAGCCCCTGCTCCGCCCAGGTGTAGCCGATGTAGTTCAGCGCCCCCGCGTGATCCGGGGTGAGCTCGAGGACCTTCTGCATGTAGCCGATGGCTTCGTCCGAGCGGCGCGCCTCGCCGTAGATGACGCCCAGGTTGTAGAGCACCTCGGGGTCGCTGGGCGACTCCGCGAGGAGCTCCTGGAGGAACGCCACCGCGCCGTCGAAATCTCCCGACTTTGCGCGCAGGCTCGCCGTGTAGAGGTCGAGGGGGCGCGCCGCCTGGTGCTGGCGCGCGATGTCCACCTGGGCGAGCGCGCCCGCGTAATCGCCCTGGCGCTCCAGGATCCCCGCCATCTGCGTGCGCGCGTCCACGAAGCGCTCGTGGCCCGCCGGGACGCGCTCGAAGGCCGCCATCGCCGCGTCCGGCTCGTTCATCCGGCGGCGCACGATCCCGAGGAGGTAGGCCACCTCGTGCTGGCGCGGGTCCCTGCCGAGCACCGTCTCGAAACGCCGCGCCGCCGCGTCGAAGCGCTCGGCCTTGAGATCCAGGAAGCCGAGCCGCATGGTCGCGCGCAGGTCGCCGTGCTCGCGCTCGAGCTCTTCGAGGATGGCGCGCGTCTCGTCGTCACGCTGCGCGGCGTCGAGCGCCTCCGCCAGGCGCATCAGGATCTCCTGGTTGCGCGGGTGGCGGGCGAGGAGCTCGCGGTAGATCGCGATCTCACCGTCGGGATCGCCGGCCTCGCGCCGAAGGCGCGCCAGGTAGTCGTACACCGGGATCTCGTCCACCCCGCGCCCGAGCGCCTCGCGCAGCACGCGCTCGGCCTCGTCGCGGTTCCCGAGGCGGTGCTGCGCCTGGGCCACGGCGAAGCGCGCGCGCAGCTCGTCGGGCTCGCGCGCCACGAGCCAGCGGGCGGTGGCGAGCGCCGCGTCGAGCTCTCCCGCTTCGAGCTGGATGTTGTAGAGGAGGAGCGCCGCCTCCGCGTCGATGGGGTTGCCCTCGACGTCGCGCAGCACGGCCTCGGCGCTGGCGTAGTCCTTGCGGAAGCGGTGCAGCGTGGCGAGGAAGACGCGGAGCTGGACGTTGCCGGGCTCGAGCTCGAGGGCGCGCTCGCCGTAGCCGATCGCCTGGTCGAGGTCCGCGCGCCGAGCCGCCACCTCGGCGAGCTTGCGCAGCAGGAAGGCCGACTCGGGATCCTTCTCGCTGGCCCGCAGGTACGCCGCGAAGGCCTCGTCGAGGTGGCCTTCGAGCTCGAGCTCCTGGCCCACGAGGTAGTCGTACTCCGGGGGCGCATCCGGCCGCTCCACCCGACCCGGCTCCCCGCCGCGGGGCAGGAACGCCGGAAACGCGGCGCAGCCCGGGAGCGCGAGGACGAGCCCTACGGCTCCGAGCAGTTTCCGCGCGCGCCGGATCATGTGCTCACGCCCCCCGGGAGCCTCCATCGGCCCGCGCGGGCCCGGGATCAAGCCCCCGGGCTCGCGAGATAGCCGTGCCGCTCCAGGTAGCCCACGAGCTCGCCCACGCTCGCTTCCACGCTCTTCTGGTTCGTGTCGAGGACGAGCTCGGGCTTCGAGGGAGCCTCGTAGGGGGCCGAGATCCCGGTGAACTCGGGGATCTCGCCCTTGCGCGCCTTCTGGTAGAGGCCCTTCACGTCGCGGCCCTCGCAGGTCTCGAGGCTCGCCGCCACGTAGACCTCGACGAAGTCGCCGGGCGTGAAGAGCGCGCGCACGCGGTCCCGGTCCGCACGATAGGGCGAGATGAAGGACGTGAAGACGAGCACGCCCGCGTCCGTGAAGAGCTTCGCCACCTCGCCGATGCGGCGGATGTTCTCGGTCCGGTCCGCGGGCGAGAAGCCGAGGTTCGAGTTCAGGCCGTGGCGGACGTTGTCGCCGTCGAGGACGTAGGCGAGCCGCCCGCGCCCGACGAGCGCGGCCTCCGCGGCCACGGCGATCGTGGACTTCCCCGAGCCCGAGAGGCCCGTGAGCCAGACCGTGGCGCCGCGCTGCCCGAGCAGCCGCTCGCGGTCCTTGCGGGCCACGTGGCCGTGGTGCCAGGTGATGTGGGTGCTGCGCTGCTCCGCCATGGCGCCAGAACCTAGCCGCCCGTCGCGACCGCCGCCCGGGGCGCCCGTTCGCGGAGGTCGCGCACCACCTCGGCCAGGCGGTCGGCTACGAAGTCGATCTCCTCGCGCGTGGTGCCGCGGCCGAGCCCCATGCGCAGGCCCGAGCGCAGCGCAGACTCCGGGAGGCCGAGCGCGCGGAGCACGTGGCTCGGCTCGCCGCGCGCGGAGGCGCAGGCCGACCCGGTGGAGAGCGCCACGTCGCCGAGCGCCACGATCACCTGGTCCGCGTCGATCCCCGGAATGCACACGTGGAGGTTCCCCGGCAGGCGCGCCCCGCGCGGGCCCGTGAGCCGCAGGCCCGGGATCTCGCCCTCGAGCCGCGCCAGGAGGTCGTCCCGAAGCCTGGCGATCCGCGCGCCCTCCTCGGGCAGCGCCGCGAGGCAGAGCTCGAGCGCCTTCGCGAAGCCGACGATGAGCGGGACGGGGAGCGTCCCCGAGCGCAGGCCGTGCTCGTGCCCTCCCCCGTGGAGCAGCGGCTCGATCCGGATGCGCGGCCGCGCCCGGCGCACGTAGAGCGCCCCCACGCCCTTCGGCCCATAGATCTTGTGCGCGGAGAACGAGAGGAGATCGACGCCGAGCGCCTCGACGTCGAGCGGGATCTTTCCCACCGCCTGCGCCGCGTCGCTGTGGAAGAGCACCCCCCGCTCGCGGCAGACGCGCCCGATCTCGGCCAGGGGCTCGAGCACGCCGATCTCGCTGTTCGCGGCCATCACGGAGACGAGGATCGTGCGCGGTCCGATGGCGGCGGCGACGGCCGCGGGATCGACGAAGCCCTCGCCGTCCACGGGGAGCAGCGTCACGCTCCGACCCTGCGCCTCGAGCCAGCGGCAGGGGTCGAGGACCGCGGGGTGCTCGATGGCGGTCGTGACCAGGTGGTCGCCCTTCGCGGCGAGTCCGAAGGCCACGCCCTTGAGAGCCAGGTTGTCGCTCTCGGTGGACCCGCTCGTGAAGACGATCTCGCGCGGGTCGCGCGCGCCGATCGCGCCGGCGATGGAGCGGCGCGCGTTCTCCACCGCCGCCTCCGCCCGCCAGCCGAAGGCGTGGGTCGCGCTCGCCGCGTTGCCGAAGTCCTCGCGGTAGTACGGCAGCATCGCGTCGAGCACCCGCGGGTCCACGGGCGTCGTCGCGTGGTGGTCGAGGTAGAGGGGAGGCTTCAAGCCCCGAAGGACTGGCCGCAGCCGCAGGTCGTCTTGGCGTTCGGGTTCTGGATCTTGAAGCCCGACTCCATGAGCGTGTCCACGTAGTCGAGCGTCGTCCCCATCAGGTAGAGGGCGCTCTTCTCGTCCACGATCACCTTGATCCCGGCCCGCTCGATGGCGGTGTCGTTCTCGCCGAGCGCCTGGTCGAAGGAGAGCTGGTACTGGAGCCCCGAGCAGCCGCCCCCCACCACCTTGAGGCGCAGGCCGTGGGTCGCGACCTTGCCCTCCTTGTCGAGGAGCTGCTTGATCCTTTCGGAAGCGGTTTCGGTGACTTCCACGAGGGCCATGAAACGATCTCCTGAAGGATACGGAAACGTCCGGAGCATAGCGGGAATTCGCCCGTCCCCCCACCTCGATCCCCTCAAGTCGTCCGAGCCGCCGGTCGATCCCCATGCCGCCGCGCGGCACCTCGTGACGCCGCCGGGGTAGGGCTCCATGGCCGACGTCTTCGCCACCTCCCAGGCGGGCCTTCCGGGCTCGCTCCAGCCCTCTCCCAAGAGCTCTCCCAAGAGCTACGCGACGGCGGTGTCGCTCTCGGCCGTCTTCGGCTTCATGGGAGTCCAGCACTTCTACCTGGGCCGCTTCGCCGAGGGGATCCTCGATCTCGGGCTGAGCGCGGCCTGGGTCTGGAGCTTCGCTTCCGGAGAGATGCTCCTCGGCGTCGTCCTCGCGCTTCTCGACTTCGCGCATTCCCTCACCGTCACGATCCAGCTCCTCACCGGGAACTTCAAGGACGGGCGGGGTCGCGTGGTCTGTTATCCGGGCCAGAGACTCACGATCCAAAGGGGGTGACGACATGCAAGGCAACAGCCCGAAGGGCTTCGTTCCGACGATCCTGCTCTGCTTCTTCCTGGGCACGTTCGGCATCCACCGCTTCTACGTCGGAAGGATCGGGACCGGCATCGTGCAGCTCCTGACGTTCGGCGGCCTCGGCATCTGGGCGCTGGTGGACTTCATCATGGTCGTGACCGGCAACTTCAAGGACGGCCAGGGCCTGCCCATCAAAGCTGCGGCCTGAGAAGCAGCCGCCGAGGCGAGCTACGCACCAGGCACTTCCGTCCGGGGCCGCAGCCACAGGAAGATCTCCCGGTTCCCC
>DASRUS010000151.1:0-3703 GCA_035687825.1 Myxococcota bacterium
CGCGTCACCCCGCCGCTCACGCACCAGCAGATGGCGGACATGATCGGCACCTCGCGGGAGACGGTGACCCGCGTGGTGAAGGAGCTGAAGCAGGAAGGCTGGCTGCTCCAGGAAGGCAAGCGCTACCGGGTGGGTGATGACGAATAGCTGCTAACCGCGTCGCGGGTGGGGGGTCCCCGCGCGACGCCTCTGAGCGCGCCCAACCAGCTCGCTGCGCGGCAAGCGCGAAGCGCGCGCAGCGAGGCGAAGCCGAGCGGAGTGGGTGGGCCGGGCTTCGCCCGGTCCGGGACCCAGCTATGGAAGGAGCGCGGGGACCCCCCGCCGCGACGCGCGCAGGAGTGAGCGCTACTCGTCCTCGCCCACCCGGTAGCGCTTGCCTTCCTGGAGCAGCCAGCCTTCCTGCTTCAGATCCTTCACCACGCGGGTCACCGTCTCCCGCGAGGTGCCGATCATGTCCGCCATCTGCTGGTGCGTGAGCGGCGGGGTGACGCGGCCGCCCTCCTCGTGGGGATCCCGGGCCAGGCGCTGGAGCAGACCCTTCGTGCGGTCCTTCACGCGCTGGAACGAGAGCGCGCTCGCCTGATCGTCCACGGTGCGCAGGCGCTTGCAGAGCTCCTGGATCACCGAGAGGGAGAGGTCGGGGCTCTTGCGCAGCAGGTTCAGGAAGTCCGTGCGCGAGAGCGCCAGCAGCTTCACGGGCTTGAGCGTCTTTACCGACGCGATGCGCGGCGCCCGGTCGAGCAGCGCCATCTCGCCGAAGAACGAGCCCGCGTCCAGGAACTCGAGGATCTTCTCGCGCCCGTCCTCCGAGAGCTTGGTGACCTTCACGCGACCCTCGCGGATCACGTACATGTAGTCGCCCGCGAGGCCCTCCTCCACGATCGTCGTGTTGCGCGGAAAGCGACGCTCGATGAGATGCGAGGCGACCTGCTCGAGGTCCTCGTCGCTCACGTTGGAGAAGAGCGGGATCGCCCGCAGCGTATCGACGGCTTCCGAGCTCTTCATGGCCTTCCTCACAGGAGCTCGGAGCGCCCGCGATCGCGCAGCCGCGCCACGATCCGACGGACTTCCGAGCTGCGTTCCAGCCGGGTGACCAGGAGGGCGTCCCCCGCGTCCACCACGGCCAACCCCTCCACCCCCAGGAGCACCACGAGCCGGTCCCGGGCCCAAACGAGGTTGCCGGGAGCATCGTCGAGGAGCACCTCGCCCCCTATGACCCGCGTCACATCCTCGCCCACCCCGAGCTCCTCCGCGAGCGACTCCCAGGTTCCCACGTCGTTCCAGTGGAAGTCCACGGGCAGGCACCAGACCCGGTCGCTCCGCTCGAGGACCGCGCGGTCGATCGGCTGCGCGGGCGCCGAGCGATACGCCCGTTCGAGCGCCGCGGCGCGACCGCCCCGGGGGCCTCGCAGGGGCGCGAGGCTCCGGTGGATCTCCGGGGCGCAGCGCTCGATCTCCGCGAGGATCGTCCGCGCGCGCCACACGAAGATCCCCGAGTTCCAGAGGTAGCCGCCCCGGCGCAGCCAGCGCCGGGCGCGCGCCGCGTCGGGCTTCTCGACGAAGCGCCGCACGCGGTGCAGACCCGCCGGCGCGCCGCGCTGCGGGGCGCCCAGGCGGATGTAGCCGTAGCCGGTCTCCGGCCGCGTGGGCTCGACCCCCAGCGTGACGAGCACGCCCTCCCCCGCCGCCGCGGCGGCGCGCCGCACCGCGCCGGCGAATGCGCGCGCGTCGGGGATCACGTGGTCCGCGGGCAGCACCACCTGCACCGCGTCGGGCGCCTGGCGCGCGATGCGCAGCGCCGCGAGCCCGATCGCCAGGGCGGTGTTGCGGCGCTCCGGCTCCACCAGGATCCGCGCGGCCGGGAGGCCCGTCGCGACGCGCACCTGCCGCGCGTGCTCGGCGCCGCACACCACCCAGACGCGCCCGGGCCCCGCCACCCGCCGCGCCCGGGCCAGGGTGGCGTCGAGGAGCGTGCGGCCGTCCACCACGCGCAGGAACGGCTTGGGCCGGCGCGCGCGCGAGGCGGGCCAGAAGCGCTCCCCGGCGCCGCCGGCCAGGACCACCGCGTGAATCTCGGTGGGCTCGCGTCCTTCGCGGGCACGCGTCGGCGCCCGCCGGGCGGACCCGCGCCTCAGCGACCGACGCACGTGTAGCGGAAGCCCGACTCCCGCATGCGCGCCGGGTCGTAGACGTTGCGCAGGTCCACCACCACGGGCTCGCGCAGGAGCGACTTCACCCGTTCGAGGTCGAGCATCCGGAACTGGTTCCACTCGGTGACGATCACGAGCGCGTCCGCCTCCTCGCAGGCTTCGTAGGCGTCCTCGCACAGGGTGACGCTCGGCAGGAGCTTGCGAGCGACCTCCATGGCCACCGGGTCGTAGGCGCGCAGCGCGGCGCCCCGCTGCTCGAGCGCGGCGACGATGTCCAGGGAGGGCGCGTCGCGCATGTCGTCCGTCTCCGGCTTGAAGGAGAGGCCGAGCAGGCCCACGGTCTTCCCGCGCGCCTCGCCGCCGAGCGCCTGCACGACCTTCTCCACCATGCGCTGGCGCTGGCGCTCGTTCACGCGGATCACCGCCTCCACGATCTGGAGGCTCTCCCCGGCCTCCCGGGCGAAGAACGCCGCGGAGCGCGTGTCCTTGGGGAAGCACGAGCCGCCGAAGCCCGGGCCGGGGTGCAGGAACTTGCTCCCGATGCGCTTGTCGAGGCCAATGCCCCGGGCGAGCGCGTGCACGTCGCCGGAGATCCGCTCGCACAGGTTCGCCATCTCGTTGATGAACGAGATCTTGGTGGCGAGGAACGCGTTGGCCGCGTACTTCGTCAGCTCCGCGGTGGGGATGTTCGTGATCACGAAGGGCGTCTCGTTCAGGTAGAGCGGCCGGTACAGGTCCCGGAGGATCGCCGCGGGTGCGTCGTCGTCGGCGCCGATCACCACGCGGTCCGGGTGCAGGAAGTCCGCGACCGCGGCCCCCTCGCGCAGGAACTCGGGGTTGGAGGCGACGCTGAAGCGCACGGACTTGCCCTGCGCGCGCAGCTCCTGCTCGATGATCTCGCGCACGCGGTACGAGGTGCCCACCGGCACCGTGCTCTTGGTCACAATCACCTTGTAGCCGTCCATGGCGCGCGCGAGCTCGCGGGCGACATTCTCCACCGCGGCGAGGTCCGTGCCGCCGTCCGG
The DNA here is from genome assembly GCA_035687825.1 of Myxococcota bacterium. Taxonomy (GTDB): domain Bacteria; phylum Myxococcota_A; class UBA9160; order UBA9160; family DASRUS01; genus DASRUS01. The sequence continues at coordinate 3,176 of DASRUS010000151.1, forward strand.
GCGGGGCGGCGTCTGCACGGCGATGAAGACCACGAGCGACGAGCGCACCGCCTGGGCCGTGTCGGTGGTGAAGGCGAGGCGGCCCGCCTTGACGTTGCGCTCCACCACGTCCTCGAGGCCGGGCTCGTAGATCGGGATCCTGCCGCGGTTCAGCGCCTCGATCTTGGCGCGGTCCATGTCCGCGCAGATCACCTGCACGCCGAACTCGGCGAAGCACGCCCCCGTGACGAGACCGACGTAACCCGTGCCGATGACGCAGACGTTCATGTCTGGCTCCCCCCTGCTCCGCCGCTGCTGAACCCCTCGACCGTGGCGCGCAGCCCCTCGCGCAGCGACACGCGGGGCTCGTAGGCGAGCAGGCGGCGCGCGAGGCCGATGTCGGCCTCACTGTGCCGCACGTCTCCCGCGCGCGCCGGCGCGTGGACGGGGGGCACCCGCGAACCGGTGATCTCCTGAAGGGTGCGCAGGAGCTCGTTCAAGGTGATGCGGCGCCCGCCGGCCACGTTCAGCACCCGGCCCGGGGCGCCC
>DASRUS010000152.1:0-7013 GCA_035687825.1 Myxococcota bacterium
GCGTGCTGGAGCTTGGCCACCGTGTCGGGGTTGAACGTGTGCCGCTCCCCGCGCGCGCGCCACTGATAGAGCCCGCCCGGGTCGAGCTCGGGGTACGCGAAGGCCTCGCCCGGGAAGGCGCGGCCCTGGCGCAGCGCCGACTCCCGCGCGATCACGTCGAAGCCCACGCCCGAGACCCGCGACGGCGTCCCCGTGAAGCAGCGCTCCACGAGCCCGGTGTCGAGCCCGACGGCCTCGAAGATCTGGGCGCCGCGGTAGCTCTGGAGCGTGGAGATCCCCATCTTGGCCATGGTCTTGAGCAGACCTTTGTCGCAGGCCTTGAGGTAGTGCTTCGTCGCCTCGTCGAGGCCGAGCTCCTCCGGGACGAAGGTGCCCTCCTCGACGAGCTCGCGGATCACCTCGAACGCGAGCCAGGGATTGATCGCGCCCGCGCCGTAGCCCACCAGGAGCGCGAACTGCGACACGTCGCGCGCTTCGCCGGTCTCGCACACGATCCCGCACTGCGTGCGCAGGTTCTCGCGGATGAGATGGTGGTGCACCGCGCCGGTGGCCAGCAGCATCGGGATCGGCGCGAGATCCTGCGTGACCCCGCGATCCGAGAGGACGAGGACGTTGGCTCCCTCCCGCACCGCCCGGGCGGCCTCGGCGCAGAGCGCGTCGAGCGCCGCGCGCAGCCCCTCGCCGCCCTCGGCGCCCTTGAAGAGCGCCGGCAGCGTGCGCGCCCGCAGGCCCGGCCGGTCGAGGCCGCGGATCTTTTCCAGCTCCTCGTTGGTCAGGATCGGCCGGTCGCAGCGCAGCAGGCGCGCGTGCTCCGGCGTCTCGTCGAGCAGGTTCTTCTCCGCGCCGAGGGTCGAGTAGAGGGACATCACGTTGCCCTCGTTGATCGAGTCCATGGCGGGGTTCGTCACCTGCGCGAACTGCTGCTTGAAGTAGTGGTACAGGAGCCGCGGCTTGTCCGAGAGGCAGGCGAGGGCCTCGTCGTTGCCCATCGACCCGATCGCCCACTTTCCGTCGCGCACCATGGGAGCGACCAGGAACTTGAGGTCCTCCTCGGTCCACCCGAACACCTGCTCCAGCCGGAAGCGGACCTCGGCGGGCATGGGCTCGGCGGAGACGCGCTCCCCGGGCAGCTCGTCGAGCCGCACGCGATTCGCCCCCACCCACGCGGAATACGGGCGGCGGCGCACGTAGCGCTCCTTGATCTCGGCGTCCTCGATGATGCGCCCCTCTTCGAGATCCACGAAGAAGATCTTGCCGGGGTGCAGACGCTCCTTCACGAGCACGTTCTCGGGCGCGATGTCGAGCACGCCCACCTCGGAGGCCATCACCACGAAGCCGTCCTTGGTGACGACGTAGCGCGAGGGGCGCAGCCCGTTGCGGTCGAGCACCGCGCCGATCTTGCGCCCGTCCGTGAATGCGATGGACGCCGGCCCGTCCCAGGGCTCCATCAGGAACGAGTGGTACTCGTAGTAGGCGCGCAGATCCTCGGGCATGCTGGGATGGTTCTCCCACGCCTCGGGGATCATCATGAGGATCACCTCGGGCATCTCGCGCCCGGCGAGCGTCAGGAACTCGAGCGCGTTGTCGAACTGCGCCGAGTCGCTCGAGCCCTCGCGCATGATCGGGTAGAGCTTCGCGAGGTCGTCCCCGAAGAGGTTCGAGCGGAGCGTGCCCTCCCGCGCCCGCATGTAGTTGCGATTGCCGCGCAGCGTGTTGATCTCGCCGTTGTGCCCGAGGTACCGGAACGGCTGCGCCAGGTCCCAGGCGCCGAACGTGTTGGTGCTGTAGCGCGAGTGCACGAGGGCCAGCGCCGACTCGACGTCGGGATCCGCGAGGTCCGCGTAGAACGGATCGATCTGGTGGGGGATCAGCATCCCGCCGTAGACGAGCGTGCGGCTCGAGAGGCTCGGCACCCAGAAGAACTGCTTGCGCGCCCAGGCGGCGTTCTCCATCACGCGCCGGATCACGTAGAGCTTGCGCTCGAAGGCGTCCTGCGCGAGCCCCGGCGCCGCGGCCACGAAGAGCTGTCGGATCACCGGCAGCCCCTGGCGCGCGAGCCGTCCGATCTTCTGGGGATCGTGGGGCACGTCGCGCCAGCCGAGCACGCGCTGGCCCTCCGCGGCCACGACCTCCTCGAAGCGGCGCTCCTGCCACGCACGCTCCGCCGGATCGGTGGCCAGGAACACCTGGCCCACGGCGTAGGCCCCGGGCGCGGGCAGCGCGAAGCCGAGGCGCTCCGCCTGCTTGCGCAGGAAGCCGTGCGGGACCTGGATCAGGATGCCGGCGCCGTCGCCCGTCTCGGGATCGCAGCCGCAGGCGCCGCGGTGCTCGAGGTTCTCGAGCACGGCGAGCCCCTGGCGCACGATGGCGTGGGACGGCGTCCCGCCGATGTCGGCGACGAAGCCGACGCCGCACGCTTCGTGCTCCAGGCACGGGTCGTAGAGCCCCTGCCGGGCCGGTCGCTGCATCACGCTCCCTCCGGTCACGCACGCCGGAGACGAGCGTCCCCTCCCCGTCTGGGTCGCTTGGGGGGCGACGCCGTCTCGACGTCGAGCGGGATGCGCACCCGCTCGGTGTGAGTCGACAGGACCACCATCGTCTCGGTCCGCAGCACACCCTCGTACTCGCGGATCCGGTCGATCAGCTGCTCGAGCGTGCGCGTGTTCCGCGTCTTCACCTTGAGCATGAGCGTCCACTCGCCCGTCACGTGGTGACACTCGAGCACGTCGGGCGTGCGTTCGATCTCGCGCTCGAAGGCGAGCGCCGCGCGCGGATGGTTGATGGCGACGCCGATGAACGCGGCCACGTCCAGGCCGAGCCGGCGCCCGTCGAGCAGCGCGGCGTAGCCGCGGATCACACCCGCGGCCTCGAGCTTGTGGATGCGCTCCATCACGGACGACGCGGTGAGCCCCACCTCCTCGCCGATGGCGGCGAGCGGCCGCTTGCAGTTCTCCTGCAGGCTCTCGAGGATCTGCCGGTCGGTGGGATCGAGCTCCAGCTCGTGCTCCGGATCGTGCTCCGGATCGTGGTCTGATTTCATTCGGCCAAACCTCGAATTCTCCGAATGGATAGGGTATCCGAGCCAGCTCCGTCAAGGCTTGTCAGGCTCACCCCCGAGGGGATGAGCCTTCGAGAACTTGGCGCATGCGGTCGGGATGGTTCGTGAAGAGGCCGTCCACGCCGAGGTCGAGGAGGCGCCGCATGTCCGACCGGGCGTCCACGGTGAAGACGTAGACGGCGAGGCCCGCGCCGTGGGCCTCGCGCACCAGCTCGGGGGTGACGAGGGGAAGCTCGGGATGCAGCGCCTCCGCCCCCACCGCCCGCGCCCGCTCCACCGCGCGATCCGGGAAGCGGCGCGAGACGAGGAAGCCGATGCGGGCCCGCGCCGAGAGGTCGCGCAGGCGCCGCAGGACGGGGTCGTAGAAGGACGAGAAGAGCGTCCGGTCGAGCAGCCCCCGCTGCTCCACCTCGGCGAGGGCCGCCGCCTCGAGGCCCGGGTACTCGCCTCGGGTCCCCCGCTTCACCTCGAGGTTGAAGGGGATGCGCGCGCCGAAGCGATCCAGGATCTCGGCCAGCGTGGGCACGGGCTCGCCGCCCCCCGCGTCGAGGGCGCGGACCTCGGCGAGGGTCGCGTCGGCGATCTCGCCCCGCCCGCCGAGCCCCGCGAGCTCCTCGTCGTGGGTGATCACGATCGCGCCGTCGCGCGTCCGGTGGAGGTCGGTCTCGATCATGTCGGCGCGCTGCTCGACGGCGAGCTCGAAGGCGGCGAGCGTGTTCTCGGGCCGGTGGGCCGAGGCGCCCCGGTGCGCGATCACGAGGGTCCGCTTCATTCGCTCGCCCAGCCGCGCGCGCGCTCCACGGCGCGCTTCCAGCCCGCGCAGAGCCGGGCGCGGCGCTCGGCGCTCATGGCGGGCTCGAAGGTCGTCCCGCCCTGCGCGGTCACCGCCTCGAGCTCGGCGCGGTCGCGCCAGAATCCGACGGCGAGGCCCGCCAGGGCCGCGGCCCCGAGCGCGGTCACCTCGAGCACCTTGGGTCGGAACACGGGGATCCCCAGCACGTCCGCCTGGAACTGCATGAGGAACGCGTTGCCGCAGGCGCCCCCGTCCACGCGCAGGCGCTCCGGCCGCAGGCCCGAATCGGTGTGCAGGCACTCCATCACGTCGAGGGTCTGGTAGGCGATCGACTCGAGCGCGGCGCGGATCACGTGCTCGCGGGTCGTGCCGCGCGTGAGCCCCAGGATCGCGCCCCGCGCGCGCTCGTCCCAGTGCGGGGCTCCGAGCCCGACGAAGGCGGGCACGAGATAAACGTCGCCCGTGTCGGGGACCGAGCGCGCCGCGGCTTCGCTCTCCGCGGCGCTCTTCACGAGCCCGAGACCGTCGCGCAGCCACTGCAGCGCGGCGCCGGCCACGAAGACGCTCCCTTCGAGGGCGTAGTCCACGCGGCCCCCGAGCCCCCAGGCCAGCGTCGTCACCAGGCCGCTCTTCGACTCGACGGGCTTCGCTCCGGTGTTCATGAGCAGGAAGCAGCCGGTGCCGTAGGTGTTCTTGGTGCCGCCCGGCGCGAAGCAGCCCTGGCCGAAGAGCGCCGCCTGCTGGTCCCCCGCCATCCCCGCGATGGGCACCGACCCACCGAGCCACTCGCGATCCGTCGCGCCGAGGATGCCGCTCGAGTCGTGCACCGCCGGGAGCATCGCGCGGGGGATGCGCAGCTCGCCGAGCAGGAGCTCGTCCCAGTCGCGCCGCACGATGTCGTAGAGCATCGTGCGCGACGCGTTCGAGTACTCGGTGGCGTGCACGCGCCCCTTCGTGAGCTTGTGCACGAGCCAGGAGTCGATCGTCCCGAAGGCGAGCTCGCCGCGCTCGGCGCGGGCCTGGGCGCCGGGCACGGCGTCGAGGATGAAGCGGATCTTCGTCGCCGAGAAGTAGGCGTCGATCACGAGCCCCGTTCGGCGACGCACCTCGTCCGCGAGGCCGCGCGCGCGCAGCGCCTCGCAGATCTTTGCTGTCTGTCGCGACTGCCAGACGATGGCCCGATGGATGGGCTCGCCGCTCGCGCGGTCCCACACGACGGTCGTCTCGCGCTGGTTCGTGATGCCGATGGCCGCGAGGTCCTCCGCCCGCGCGCCGGCCTTGCCGAGCGCGCCGCGCGCCGCGCGGAGCTGGCTCTCCCAGATCTCGCCGGGGTCGTGCTCCACCCAGCCGGGCTTGGGGAAGTGTTGCGGGAACTCGTGCTGGTCCACGGCGGCGACCTGGCCCTCGCGGTCGAAGAGGATCGCGCGCGACGAGGTGGTGCCCTGGTCGAGGGCCATCACGAACCGGCTCATGCGGACTCCTTCGCCCGGGTCTCGAAGAGCGCCTCCACGAACTCGTCGGCGGAGAACTCGCGCAGGTCCTCGACCCCTTCGCCGATCCCCACCCAGCGCACGGGGATCCCGAACGCGTCGGCGAGGCCCACGAGCACGCCTCCCTTGGCCGTGCCGTCGAGCTTGGTGAGGGCGAGGGCCGTGACGCCCGCCGCCTCGGTGAAGACGCGCGCCTGCGCGATCGCGTTCTGGCCCGTGTTGGCGTCGAGGACGAGGAGCGTCTCGTGGGGGGCGCCCGGCAGCTCGCGGGCGATCACGCGCACGATCTTGCGGAGCTCCTCGACGAGGGGCTCGCGCGTCTGCAGGCGCCCCGCGGTGTCGATGATCGCCACGTCCGCGCCGCGCGCCACGGCCGCCTTGAGCGTGTCGAACGCCACCGCCGAGGGGTCGCCCCCTGCGCGACCCGTCACCACCTCGCAGCCCACGCGCTTCCCCCAGATCTGGAGCTGCTCGCTGGCCGCGGCGCGGAACGTGTCGCCGGCGCCGAGGATCACGCGCTTGCCCGCGGCCTCGAAGCGCGCGGCGAGCTTGCCGATGGTCGTGGTCTTGCCCGACCCGTTCACGCCGAGGACGAGGATCACGTGGGGCTTCGCCTGGGTTGCAAGGTCCGAGCCCGGGGCCGGCTCCACGCGCCGCAGCTTGGCGGCGACCGCGCCGCGCAGCACCTCGCGCACGCGCGCGGCGTCCCCGCCCGACGCCTCCTTGCGCACCGTCGCGAGGAGACTCTCCGCTGTGGCGACGCCGAGATCCGCGCCGAACAGGAGGACCTCGATCTCGTCGAGCACCTCGGCGTCCACACGCCGCCCACCGAGCGCGCGCTCGATGCGCCCCACGAGCGATTCGCGCGTGCGCGCGAGCCGGTCGCGCAGGCGGAGGGGGCGCGGCGGCCCGGGTACCGGCACAGCTTCCGCCTGTTCGAGCGCGAGAGTCGTCGCTGCCGGCTCGGCGGGAGTCTCGCGGGGCGCGGGGGCCACGCGCTCGGCGCGCATCTCCTCGGCCGATAGCGGGAGCGGCGCGGGCGGCGAAGGCTCCGGCGTCGCGACTGGCTCGGCGATCTCCGCGCGCGCCCGCGTGCGCCTGCGCCGGATCGCGAGGCCCGCGATCAGGGCGAGGAGAGGTGCGCCGGCGATTGCCGCGGCGAGGGCGAGGTGGGCCTCGGTCCACGCCCGGAGCGATTCGAGGAGCGCGAGGATCTCGGGGTCTTGCACGGGGCGCCGAGGATAGCCGCGCCCCGCACCGGCGAACAATGCGGTCCGCTTGCGCTTCGCGCGACGACCCGGGACCATGGCCGATCGCCGGGAGGCCACGCAGCTGGATCGCGCGCTGGCCGTCGAGTCGTTCCGCTTCCACGCGCGCGCCTGCGCGGCCGCGGGCTCGCCGCTCTACGCCGAGCTCCTCGGGCGCGCGGTCGACGACCTCGAGGCGGGCGGCGTCTTCGCCGAGCTCGTCGAGGGCTTCGAGGGCCACCCGGTGCTCCTCGTCCTCCCGCTGCGCGTGATGGCCGCCGTGCACCGGCTCGTGCTGGCGGGCGTTGCACCGGCGCTCGCCGCGCACTACCCGAGCGCCGGCGGGCGCTTCGAGGCCGAGGGCGCATGGCGCGCGCTCCTCGACGTGGCGCGCGCGCACGCCCCGGCGATCCGCGCGCGCCTCG
>DASRUS010000153.1:0-5530 GCA_035687825.1 Myxococcota bacterium
ACGAAGGCCGCGCAGCCGTTCTTCTCCACGAACGACGCCGTGCGCTCCACCATCGTCTCCCAGCGCGCCTGGGCGTCGGCGTTCTTGAAGCCGGGGCCGCTGCCGACGAGGACGAGGGCGCGCACGCGCTCCGGGCGGAGCAGCGCCAGGTGCAACGACGCGAGCCCGCCGAAGGAGAGGCCCCCGAGCACGACGGGCCGGTCCGGCGACGCGAGGTCCGCGACGCGGGCGAGGTCGTCCACCACCTGGTCCATCGAGTACGCCGTGGGATCCGCGGGCGCCTCCGAACGGCCGTGGCCGCGGTAGTCCCAGAGCACGACGCGCATCCCCGCGCGCACGAGGGGATCCACCTGCGGCCGGAAATTCTCGTGCGTGGTGCAGTAGGCGCACGAGAGGACGAGGGGGATGCCCTCACCGTGAGCCTCGGCAAAGAGGCGGACCCGGTCGCTCGCGCGGATCTCCACGGCGCGCGCTCAGGCCTTCTCGATGCGCCGCTTGAGCGCCTTCGCCATCTGCTCGATCTGGTCCTGCATGGGGCCGCGGATCGTGAACTCGGGGACGAGCGTCTTCGTCTGCCCCTCCATCTCGATCCGCACGCGCGTCCCCTTCGCCGTCTCCTCGAAGCTCATGCGGCCCTCGAGCTTCCGCCAGATCCGGCCGTCGCAGACCTTCTCGAACTCGACCTCGCCGTCCGGGCGGAACGTGAAGTGGAAGGTCGCGATCCCCTCGCGGCCGAGTGCCCGATAACGGCTGCGCGCCGTCTTGCGGTTCGCCTTCGACTCGACGATCTCCGTCTCCGTGTTCGGGAAGAGACCCTCCAGGGTCTCGTCCTGCTTCACGACGGCGACCGCCTCCGCCCGAGGGCGCCGCACCACGAACTCCTTCTCCATGCGCACGACGGGGTCCTCCTGCGGGCAGCGTAGGGGCGCTGTGCGCTCGGATCCAGGCGCGATTCGTCAGCGGATCTCGACGAGCGCCGGCGGCACGAGCAGCGGGCTTCCCTCCGGTAGCGCCGCGAGGAGCTCGAGGGCGCTCTGCAGCGAGGCGGGGAGTCCGAGGGCGGCGAGGGGATCGCCCGCGAGCGTGCCGCGCAGGACCTCCTGGATCTGGACCGCCAGCGGCTTGGGCGGCGGGTAGGGGACGAGCGCCACGTCGGCTTCGGGGTCGAGGCCGAGCTTCTTGCGCGCCTCGACCGCCGCCACGCGGAGCCCGCCGAGCGTGTCCACGAGGCCGCGCTCGAGCGCCTGCTCGCCCGTCCACACGCGGCCGCGGCCCACGGCATCCACCGCCTCGGTCTCGAGCTTGCGGCCCTCCGCCACGCGCGACACGAAGAGGTCGTAGATGCCTTCCACGTCGGCGCGCAGCCTTTCGCGCGAACCGGGCGAGAGCGGGCGCGACGCGAGGTAGAGGTCGGCGTGCGCGCCGCGCGTGAGGGCCGCGACGCCGATGCCGAGCTTCTCGAGGAGGCCCGCAACCACGGGGCGCAGCACGAAGACGCCGATCGAGCCGGTGAGCGTGGCGGGATCCGCCACGATCGCGTCGGCGCCGGCGGCCACGTAGTAACCGCCGGACGCCGCGACGTCGGAGAAGCTCACGATGAGCGGCTTGCCCGACTCCCTGGCCTTGCGCGCCGCCTGCCACACGTGGTCCGCGGCGAGGGCGGATCCGCCGGGGCTGTCGATGCGGAACAGGATCGCGTCGATCTCGGGGTCCTTCGCGGCGTCGAGCAGCGCCTCGGCGACGGTGCGCGACGCGAGGACCGGCTCGCCGCTGCGCGTGATGGAGCCCTCGCCCTGCACGACGGCGCCGCTCCCGTAGACGAGGGCGAGCCTGGCCTGGGGATCGAAGCCGAGACTCCCGGCGTCGACGGCCGCGTAGTCCTCGCCCTTCACGATGGGGGGCTTCCCGAGCTTCTCCACGAGCTCGTCGTAGTGCCCGACGCCGTCCGCGAGACCCGCCGCCGCGATCTCCTGCGCCGTGGCGGGAGCCTGGTCGATGATGGCGCGCACCTGGGTCGCCGTGAGACCGCGGCCCTCGGCCACCGCGGCCACGAACTGCGACTCGATCGAGTCGAGGATCGCGTCGGCCATCTCGCGGTGGGGCCCCGACATCTCCTTCCCCGCGTAGACCTCCGTGGCGCTCTTGTAGGCGCCGATGCGCTCCACCTCGATCTCGACGCCGAGCTTCTCCCAGAAGCCGCCGAGGAAGAAGTACTCGGCCGCGAGGCCCGCGAAGGGCGTGCGTGTGGCGGGCGCCAGGTACACCTCGTCCGCGGCGCACGCCACGTAGTACTCGAGGTTCGCTCCGTAGCGCTCGACCTCGAGGTGGGCCACGACCTTGCGGCCGCGCTCTCGCAGGCGCGCGATTGCGGAGCGGATCTCCTGGGCCTTGCCCCAGCCCACGCCGAGGGCGCCCACGCGCAGCACGACCGTCGCGATGCGGTCGTCGCGCTCGACCTTCGCGAGCTCGGAGAGGAGCCCCGCGAAGGGGTGCCCGCGCTGCCCCAGGACGCGCGCGAAGATCGGGACCTCCTGCGCCTCCACGTACTCGCCCTCGAGGTCGAGGACGAGGGCGCTCCCGGGCGCGATGTGCGGACCCGCGCGGCGCGCGAGCCAGACGGCGGCGATCGCGAGGGCGACCAGGGCCAGGATCACGACGCGGCGGCGCATGCGCCCCTCCTTCCGACCAGTGGAACCGGAAGAAGCTAACACTCCCGCATCGCGCGGCCCGGTTCGGGTAGAATGCGCCGAGGAAGGAGCGGGCGATGCACGCCGAATCCAAAGGGGTCGCGCAGGAGCTCGTCCTGGCCTTCCGGCGCGACGGCTTCGTCGTGGTGCTCGACCTGCTGACTCAGGAGGAGATCTCACACTTCAGCAAGTGCGTGGACGCCGCGGTGGCGAGCCGCCAGCACGGGCGCCCCCGGCTCGAGGAGCGCTCGCGCTACGAGCAGTCGTTCCTCCAGTCGATCAACCTCTGGGAGGATCACCCCGACGTCCGCCCCCTGAGCTTCCACCCGCGCGTGTGCGCCGCCGCGGCCGAGCTCCTTGGCGTCGAGCGCCTCCGCCTCTGGCACGATCAGGCGCTCTACAAGGAGCCCGGCGGCCGCGAGACGGACGCGCACCAGGACCAGCCGTACTGGCCGATGCGCGAGGCCGAAGCGCTCACCGCGTGGATCCCCTTCGACGACGTCCGCGACGAGAACGGCCGCATGGGCTACGTGCCCGGCTCGCACGCCGTGGGGCTGCGCCGCTTCGTGAACATCTTCCTCGGCGAGCCTGAGGACATGCTGGCGCGCCCCGAGCTCGCGGGCCGCGCGCCCGTCTTCGTGGACGTGCCGCGCGGCGCGGTGGCGTTCCACCACTCGCTCACGGTCCACTGCGCGAAGCCGAACCTCTCGGAGCGCATGCGCCGCGTCCACACCATGATCCTCTTCCGCGACGGCGCCACCCGCGCGAGCGAGAAGTACCATCACCCGTGCGTGGACCGCGCCGGGCTCCGCGAGGGCGAGCCCATCGCGAGCGACGTAACGCCGCTCGCCTGGCCGCGCCCGGACGGCTCCCTCCCGCCGCGCCCGAGCCATCCCATGCCGGAGGACTACGTGGGCCGCCACGTGTGGCCGGAGTAGGAGCGAGGAGCCCCCGTATCTTCGTGGGGCGCACGGCGAGGGCGCGGAGTCGCGCGGCGTGCTCAGTAGCCGCGGCGGCGGGCGCCGGTCGCCATGTGGGAGTTCACGCGCTCGCGGACGGCCTGCGTGACCGGGACGCGGCGCCCGCGCTCGGTGGGAGCGTCCGCCATCTGGGCCGCGGGGGTGAGGTGCGTCGCCAGGGGTTCCTCGCCCTGGTCGATGGGCTCGATGGGGGCGAAGGCGCCGCCGAAGGCGTTCTCGATCCCCTCCGTGTACACGGTCATCCCGACGTAGATCGCGCCGAGCACGAGGACGATGCCGAAGAGCCTGCCCATGGGTCACCTCGCAGTGTCACCCCCTTCTCATCGGTGGAACGCGACCCGGGTCTGAGGGGCTAGCTGCGCGCCTCGGGGTACGTGGGCAGGCGATCCCCGAGCTCCACCCAGGCGAGCTTCGAACGCGTGTGGGTGTGGTCCCTCGGCGGGATCCGGTCCGGGTCGTCGAGGGAGCAGGTCGTGACGTCGATCTCGTCGGGAAGGCGGCTGGACTGGAACGTGAGGGGCGTCCCGCAGCGCGGACAGAACCGGCGGGTGGCGTGCTCGGACGACCGGAGGCTCGCCGGCTCGCCCGCCGTGAAGCGGAACGCGTTGGCAGGCACCGAGAACCACGCCACGTACGGTGCGCCGCTCGTGCGCCGGCAGATCGAGCAGTGGCAGCTCGTCTCCTGGAACGGCGCGGCGTCGGCCCGGTAGCGGACGAAGCCGCAGAAGCAGCCGCCTTCGAGCATGGAGGCACCTCGGATCACGGCCCGAACATGGAGCTGATGTCCCGGTACGGCACGGCGTCGCCCGCGAAGGAGAAGGTCCCGTGCTCCCGCATCTCCCGCGCGGCGCGCAGGAAGGCGCCGAGCGCCGCCCGGGAGAGTGCGCTCCCTACGCTCACCCGCTTCACACCGAGACCGGCGAGCTCGGCAAGGCTCGTCCGGGCGCGCGGTAACGGCACGAGGACGTTCACGGGTCGGTCCACCGCTCTCACCACGGCGGCGATCTCGTCCGGGCTCGCGAGTCCGGGCGCGTAGAGGACGTCCGCTCCCGCCTCCTGGTACGCCTGAAGGCGCTGGATCGTGTCTGCGAGGTCCGGCCGTCCGACGATGTGGTTCTCCGCGCGCGCCGTCAGCGTGAACGGAAACCCCAGGGAGCGCGCGACCTCCGACGCGGCGCGAACGCGCTCGACCGCCAGCGGCAGCTCGTGGACCGGTGCCTCCGGCCGGTTCGTCGCGTCCTCGATCGAGGCGCCCGCGAGCCCCGCCGCCGCGGCGAGCCGGATCGTCTCCGCGACGGTCGCGGGCTCGTCGCCGAAGCCGTTCTCGAGATCGGCGCTCACGGGCAGGTCGGTCGCCCGCACGATGTCGGCTGCGTGCGCCAGCATCCGCTCGCGGCCGATCGTGTTGTCGCGCTGACCCACCGAGAACGCGTAGCCCGCGCTCGTCGTCGCCAGGGCCTCGAACCCGAGGCCCGCCAGCAGACGCGCCGTCCCGACGTCCCAGGGGTTGGGGATGACGAAGGCGCCGTCGCGCTCGTGCAGGGCGCGAAAGATGCCGGCCTTCTCCGCCTGGGTGCGCATCGGGCCTCCCGCCCGGCCCTGCGAGCCATCTCGGCGCGCGGCGGCCGCGGAGGAACGCTACCACGACCGGTCGACGGCGTGCTCCATGAGGACGTGGGTGTCGGTCTCCCCGGTGGCCACGAAGCCCAGGCGCTCGTAGAGGCGGCGCGCCGGGTTCACGCGGAAGACGCGCAGCCGGACGGGCAGCCAGCGGAGCGCGAGACAGCCGACCGGGCGGCCGTCCAGCTCGATCATCTGATGGGTCGCGGGGTCCGTGGACGCGAAGAACCGGGCGCGCTGCTC
>DASRUS010000154.1:0-5575 GCA_035687825.1 Myxococcota bacterium
GGGGAGGAAGCGGCACCCCGCGCTCGCGTAGTGGGCGGAGATGGCGCGGCGGAAGCCGTCCGTGCGGTTCTGGCCCGACCCGTGCAGGAGCAGCGGGTGGAAGAAGACCGTGTCGCCGGGCTCCATCTCGAGGTGCACGCGATCCGGGTGGCCGCCCACGCCGCGCGCTCCGAAGTAGGCGTGGTTCACCCACTCCCAGTCGGGGTTCTCGTGGGGCAGGAGCTCCCCCCGGTGCGTCCCCGGCACCACCACGAGGCAGCCGTTCGCGCGCGTGCAGCGCTCGAGAGCGGTCCACGTCGCCACGATCCGGTCCGCGGGCCGGAACGGGAAGTAGAGGAGGTCCTGATGCAGGGGATGGCGGCCGTCCACGCCGGGGGGCTTGTTGATGAGCATGGTGTGGATGGACTTCACGTCCGGGCCCACGAACGACTCGACCCAGTCGAGGAGCTTCGGGTGCTTCACGTAGCCGGGGTAGAGCACCGGGTCCGCGTGGAAGTCCTGGATCTTCGCGATGGCCTCGGGCCGCGAGCCGGGCACGACCGCCCCCTTCGCCACCATCACGTCGCGCATCACGAGCATGCCGGGCGCGGGGGGCACCTCCTCGTTCACGATGGCGAGGAAGCGCTTGCCGAAGTCCTCGATCTCCTCGGGCGGGAAGAAGCGCTCCACCACGAGGTAGCCGGTCTCGTCGTAGTGGCGGCGCTCGTCGGCGGAGGGGCCGGGTCGCATGGGATCTCCCCCGGGTCGAGGCTTGTGGGCGCGCCGGGCCGAGTATTACAATAGGAAAACGGAAATGTCCATCTGGAAAACCCTCGAAAAGGACCCGGGAGCCCGGTGACCCCGTCCAAGACCCTCGCCATGGTCCAGACCGCGGTCCGCAAGCTCGAGCCCCGCGAGCTGCCCCTCCCCGAGATCGACGACGACTCGGGGCTGCTCCGCATCGAGGCCTGCGGCATCTGCGGCAGCGACTACGAGCAGTTCGAGGGCGCGCTGCGCACGCCCATGCCCGTGATCCCCGGCCACGAACCCCTCGGGCGCATCGAGAAGATCGGCGAGCGCGCGGCGCGCCGCTGGGGCGTGGACGTGGGGGACCGCGTCGCCGTCGAGACGATGCTCTCGTGCCGCTTCTGTCCGCCGTGCCTGGCGGGGAGCTACCACCTCTGCCGGTCGCGGAAGATCTACTCGTACATTCCCCTCGCCGAGCCGCCGGGACTGTGGGGCGCGTACGCCGAGTACATGTACCTCGCTCCGAACAGCGTCCTGCACCGCGTGGACCCGACGCTGCCGCCGGAGATCGCGGTGCTCTTCAATCCCCTCGGCGCGGGCTTCCGCTGGGCGGTGGAGATCCCGAAGACGAAGCCCGGCGACACCGTCGTGATCCTCGGCCCCGGGCAGCGCGGCCTCGCGAGCGTGATCGCGTGCCGGGAAGCGGGCGCGGGGAAGATCATCGTGACGGGCCTCGCCGCCGACGCGCGCAAGCTCGCCCTCGCCCGCGAGTTCGGCGCTCACGCGACGATCGACGTGGAGAACGAGAACGCGCGCGAGCGGATCCGCGAGGAGACGGCCGGGCTCGGCGCGGACGTGGTGGTGGACGTCTCCTCCTACGCGACCGCGCCCGTGGCCGAGGCCCTCGACTACGTGGCCCCGGGCGGCACGATCGTGCTGGCGGGCGTCAAGGGCTGGAAGGAGATCCCGAAGTTCATCTCGGACAAGATCGTGCTGAAGGAGATCTCGATCCGCGGCGCCATCGGCGTCACGTCGAGCGGCTACACGAGCGCCATCCGGCTCCTCGAGTCGCGCCGCCTCCCCGTGGAAAGGATGCACACCCACGACTTCGCGCTCCGCGACGCGGAGCTCGCCATCCGCACGCTCGCCCGCGAAGTTCCGGGCGAAGAGTCGATCCACTCCTGCCTGATCCCGGGAAGGGACTGAGCCATGCCGCGAAGCTGGATCGAGAAGTCGCCCTACACCGCGACGCTGGGGATCGCCCTCGAGTCGATCTCGGAGGAAGCGGCGACGCTCGTGCTCCCCTTCAAGGACGAGAACTCGAACCCCGGGCGCGCGCTCCACGGCGGCTGCGCGGCCTCGCTTGCGATCGCGGGCGCGCAGGCGCTCGCGCGCACGGCGCAAGGCCCGGCGTCGGGGCCGTGGCACACGTTCGGCCTCCACGTGAGCTACCTCGCCGCCGCGATCGGCGAGGACGTCCGCGCGCGGGCGCGCCTCCTGCGCCGGGGCAAAGAGCTCTGCTTCGTCGAGGTGGACGTCGCGACCGCGGACGGGAAGCCCATCGCCCACGCCTCGGCGGGCGTGCGCGCGCGCTTCGGCGCCGAGGCCGCGCGCCTCGTGCACGCCCGGGGCGACGACGGCGCGGCGGACCCCGGAGCCATGGGCCCGCACATCGGGAAGACCCCGTTCATCGGCGGGCGCGGCATCGTGGTCCAGCACATGACCGGCGCGCGCTCGCGGCTCGTCATGCCCTGGCGCGACGCGAACGCCGACGCCGCGGGCGGCGTGCACGAGGGCGCCGTGCTCGCGCTCCTCGACACGACCGGCGCCATGGCGTCTTGGGCGGAGACGGGCCCCGGCCGCTACAAGGCCTCGACCCCCGCGATCCAGGCGCAGATCCTGGCGCCGCCTCCGAGGGAGGACCTCGTCGGCTACGGGCGCGTGGTGCAGCGGGACGGCGAGCTCTTCTGGAGCGACGTCGAGGTGGCGTGCGCCTCGGACCGGCGCCTCGTGGCGCGCGGCACCGTGATGTATCGGATCGTCACATGACCTCGGTCCGCCCGGGCGCCACCCTGGACGAGGCTCGCGGGATCGAGTCCGATCTCGCACGCATCAGCCAGCGCATCCGCGAGTGGCGCAAGGAGAAGGGCATGACGCTCCAGGAGCTCGCGGAGCGGAGCGGCCTCGCCACGAGCACCATCCAGAAGATCGAGACGGAGCAGATGATCCCGAGCGTCGCGGTGCTGCTCAAGGTCGCGCGCGGCCTCGGGCGGCGGCCCGCGGAGCTGGTCCACGACGGGGCCGACGCGCCCGACGCGATCTTCTCCCGCGCGGACGCACGCCACCCGGTCGGCGTGCGCGGCAAGATGTGGGTCGAGCGCCTCTCGGGCGACCTGCGCGGCTCGGAGCTCGAGACCTGGCGCGTGACATTACATCCGGGGGTGTCGAGCGGGCGGGGCTCGATCCAGTACGAGGGCGAGGAGCTCGTCGTGTGCGAGGCGGGCCGCGTGACGTTCGCCCTCGGCGAGGACGAGCACGTGCTGCGCCCGGGCGACAGCCTCCACTTCCGCGCGTCGATCCCGCACCGCTGGCGCAACGACGGCGACGAGGTCGCCCGCTTCACGGTGACGGGGACCGTGCCAGCCTCGGTCCGCGCCGCGGTCCACGGCCGCCTCCGCCGCCTCGCCCGCTCCTAGCTGAACTGCGGGGACAGTCCTGGGCGAAGGGTCGCCGGGCGAGCGGACCGAGAAGCAGGACCGTCCCCCAAGTTCGGGTCCAGGTGGAACGTCCCCGGAGTCCAGGTCCGGAACTTGCCAGATTCTCGGGCCGGAGCATCGTATCCACTGGGGGCACGATGGCGACGCCGATCCCGCACGACGGCCCGGACCTCGACCGCGAGCGCTGCTACGCGGCGCTGCGCAGCCGCGACGCCCGCTTCGACGGGCGCTTCTTCGTGGCCGTGCGCACGACGGGCATCTTCTGCCGGCCCGTCTGCCCGGCCCGCACGCCGAAGCTCGCGAACGTCCGCTTCTTCGCGTGCGCGGCCGCGGCCCAGGCGGAGGGCTTCCGCCCGTGCAAACGCTGCCGCCCCGAGACGTCGCCGGGCACGCCCGCCTGGCTCGGCAGCTCCGCGATCGTGTCCCGCGCGCTCCGCCTGATCGCCGACGGCGGCCTCGACGAGGACCCCGTCGATGCGTTCGCGGAGCGCCTCGGGATCGGCGATCGCCAGCTCCGCCGCCTCTTCGCGCGCCACCTCGGCGCCTCGCCCGGGTCGATCGCCCGCGCCCGCCGCGTCCACTTCGCGCGACGCCTGATCGACGAGACGACGCTCCCCATGACCGAGGTCGCGTTCTCGGCCGGCTTCAAGAGCATCCGCGATTTCAACTTCGCCGTGCGCGCGACCTTCGGCCGCTCGCCGCGCGAGCTCCGCCGGGGGCGTGCGCCGCGCTCCGGCACCCGCGAGGGCGAGGGTGACGGCGAGCTCGTCGTGAAGCTCCCGTTCCGCCCGCCCCTCGACTTCGCCGGCGTGCTCGGCTTCCTCCGCCTCCGCGCCATCCCGGGCGTCGAGTGGGTCGGCGACGGCCGCTACCGCCGGACCATCGAGCAGGACGGCGCGGTCGGCTCGATCGAGCTCCGCGCGGTCGCCTGCGAGGACCAGCTGGAGATGCGCGTGAGCCTGCCCGCGTACGGCGGTCTCATCCGGATCGTCGAGCGCGCGCGCCGCATCTTCGACCTCGGCGCGGATCCCCTCCAGATCACGAATGCGCTGCGCCGCAGCCCGCTTCTCGCGGCGCGTCTGCGGCGCGCTCCCGGGTTGCGCGTGCCCGGCGCGTGGAACGGCTTCGAGCTCGCCGTGCGCACGGTGCTCGGCCAGCAGGTGAGCGTGAAGGGCGCGACGACGCTGGCGGGGCGCCTCGCGCAGAGCTTCGGAAAGCCCGTGGAAGGGCTCGGCGAGGGCCTGACGCACGCGTTCCCCCCGCCCGAGACGCTCGCCGAGGCG
The DNA here is from genome assembly GCA_035687825.1 of Myxococcota bacterium. Taxonomy (GTDB): domain Bacteria; phylum Myxococcota_A; class UBA9160; order UBA9160; family DASRUS01; genus DASRUS01. Next base: position 4,727 of record DASRUS010000154.1, read on the forward strand.
GATCTCGCCCGTATCGGGCTCCCCGCCGCGCGCGCCGAGACGCTGCGCGCCCTCGCGCGCGCGGTGGCGAGCGAGGGGCTGCAGCTCCACGCCACGCAGGGGCTCGACGACGCGGTCGCACGACTCGTCGCGATCCCCGGCATCGGCGCGTGGACGGCGCACTACATCGCGATGCGCGCGCTCGGCGAGCCGGACGCGTTCCCCGCGAGCGACCTCGGTCTGCGCCGCGCGCTCGCGAGCCGCGGCGTCGCTCCCTCCGCACGCGAGCTGGAGCGCATCGCCGAGGCGTGGCGCCCCTGGCGCGCGTACGCGGCCATCGCCCTCTGGACCACTCCCGCGCGCCCGATGAAGGAGAGGACATGACGCTTCGAACCGGTCGGCTCGAGACCCCCATCGGCGCGCTCGCGTGGGCCGAGCGCGACGGCTGCCTGCGCGCGGCGTGCTTCGAAGAGCAGTGGCCGCGCATGCAGCGCAGGCTCGGCGAACGGGCGGAGGACGGCGAACCCGCCCGGCGCGGCGCGGCCCGCGGCGCCGTCGACGAGCGCCTCCGCGCGTACTTCGCCGGCGACCTCGACGCGCTCGCGGAGCTCCCCGTGGATCCCCAGGGAACGCCGTTCCAGCAGAAGGTCTGGGCGGCCCTGCGCGAGATCCCGCCGGGCCGCACCACGGCGTACCACGAGCTCGCGCGGCGGGTCCGCTCCCGCGAGGCAGCGCGCGCCGTCGGCGCCGCCTGCGGCGCGAACCCGATCTGGATCGTGATCCCCTGTCACCGCGTCGTGGCGGCCGGCGGCGGCCTCGGCGGCTACGGCGGCGGGCTGCGGCGCAAGCGCTGGCTCCTCGAGCACGAAG
>DASRUS010000155.1:0-4819 GCA_035687825.1 Myxococcota bacterium
CCGACGCACCCGTGCTCAAGCAGCAGCTCCTGCACCTGAACGAGCACAGCGGACCCGACTTCAAGATCACGGACGACCCGCGCGTGACGCGCGTCGGTGCGCTCCTGCGCAAGACGAGCCTCGACGAGCTACCCCAGATCGTGAACGTGCTCCAGGGGGACATGAGCCTCGTCGGGCCGCGCCCCACCTCTTTCGCGATGCAGACGTATCACCTCTGGCACACCGAGCGCCTCGAGGTGGTTCCCGGGCTCACCGGGCTGTGGCAGGTGAACGGGCGTGGGGACCTGGACTTCGACGAGCGGGTCCGGCTCGACATCGAGTACATCGAGCGGCGCTGCCTCCGCCTGGATCTCGAGATCCTGGTGCGGACCGTCGCGGCGGTCTTCAAGCAACAAGGGGCCTACTAGAGCCACAAGCGATCGGGGGGAGCACGGGTCGGGTGCGGGCTGGCGCGGCGTGGACGCCGAAAGGGTGAGGCTCGGTGGCTGAGATGAAGCGACTGCACTTCTGGTTCGCGATCGCAATCGTCTGGCTCTTCCTGCTCTACAACCTGGAGCGGCTGCAGGAGCCGATCGACATGGCCGCGTTCGTGTACCCCTTCACCGCGGCCACGGCCCTGTGGGTGCTCGTGACGCCGCTGCCGCGCCTCCCGCTCTTCTGGTGGATGGTGCTCCCGCTGCCCGCGTACCTCGCGCTCAAGGCCGGGCTCGGCCATCCGCTCGCGGGGAGCGAGCTGCCGCTGACCGTGACCGAGATCTGCGCGATCGAGCTCACGATCCTGATCGCACGCCAGCTGGCCCGGACGCTCGCCGAGTTTCGCGAGACCGCCTCCCGCCTGCTCGTGGGACCCGGCGACGGCGTCGCGGCGTCCTTCGACGCCGGGCAGGCCGAGATCTACCGCGAGCTCCGGCGGGCGCGGCGCTACCAGCGGCCGCTCTCGCTGCTCTCCATCGCGATCGGAGACGGGACCCCGCGAGCGTCGCACGACCGCCTGCTGGAGGAGCTCCAGCGCGAGAACCTGGAGCGCTACACGCTGGGGCAGCTCGGCCGCCTGCTCGCCGAGCGGACCAAGGACTCCGACCTCATCGCGCGACGGAACGAACACTTCGTTGCGCTGTTGCCCGAGACCCGACGTGAAGCTGCGGAAGAGATCGCGCGGAGGCTGGCGACCGAGGCAGCGGAGAAGCTGGGGCTCACGCTTCACGTCGGGCTCTCGAGCTTCCCCGACGAGGAGGTGACGTTCGAGAAGCTGCTCGAGCGCGCCGAGGGCGACCGACGGCGCATCGAGCCGGCGTTCCGGGTGGCCGACGACGGCGCCGAGCTCGCGTCCGGGCCGCGGCTCGTCGTGGAGGGACGCACGGATCTCGCGGGGGAAGCTGGGGAAGGGGAGCACGAGCCGATCGATTCACGCATGAGGAGCGCCTGAGCGCGCCGGCCGCAGGTCACCGGAGTGGGACGGGCCGCCCGCGGGCGCGACCGCTCCCGGGCGACGGCCGAGAACCCCGATGCAGGAACCCATGGCACGGATGGACCCGACGGCCCGCCCCGGGCTGCTCGCGCGGGTCTTCGAGGCGCTGCGCAAGGAGGGCCTGCGCTGGTGCGTCCTCCGCGACGAGGCCGACCTCGGGAGGCTCGCGGGCGGAGGCGAGCTCGACCTCCTCGTCGATCCCGACCATCTCGAGCGCTTCGCGGAGCTGACCGGGGCGCTCGGCTTCGTGCGGCTGCAGGCGTGGGGTCACGCGCCGCACCACTTCTTCCTGGGCTTCGACGCCGAGCGCGGCGCGTGGCTCAAGCTCGACGTCGTGGACCGCCTCGCCTACGGGCGTCCGATCCGCCGGCTGCGCACGGACCTCGCGGACGGTTGCCTGGTGCGGCGCCGCTGGCGCGAGCCCGCCTTCGTCCTCTCCCCCGAGGACGAGCTCGTCACCCTGCTGCTCCACGCGGCACTCGACAAGGGGGAGTTCTCCTCCGGAAGGCGGCAGCGGATGAAGCAGCTCTGCGCGCGGGTCGCGGACGACGCCCATCTCTCCATGCAGCTCGAGCGCTGGTGGTCGCCCGGCACGACCGGCACACGCCTCGCGGACCTCGTGCGCCGCGACGCCTGGCCCGCGCTGCTGGCCGAGGGGCCCGCGGTCGCGGCGCGCCTCGCGCGCGAGGACCGGATCGGAACGCTCGCGCGCGGTCTCGGCGCGCGCGTGCTGCGCAGGCTCGGGCGCTGGATCGGACCGCGGCGCGGCCTCTCCGTGGCGCTGCTCGCCCCCGACGGCGCCGGCAAATCCACGCTCGCAGCGCGACTCGCCGAGGGCTGGCCCCTGCCGGCGCGCACGATCTACATGGGCCTCTACCCGGCGGGCGAGCGCTCGTCGGGCCCGCCCGGCTTCTCCTTCCTGAGGCGCCTGGCGAAGCAGTGGGGACGCTGGCTCACGGCGCGCGTGCACCAGGCGCGCGGGCGCCTCGTGATCTTCGATCGACACTCCTACGACGCCCTCCTGCCCCCTCGCACGCCCCTTCCGTGGCACAAGCGCTGGCGGCGGCTCGTCCTGGCCCGGGCGTGCCCGAGCCCGGACCTCGTGATCGTGCTCGACGCTCCGGGGAAGCTGCTCTGGTCGCGGAAGCGCGAGCACACGCCCGCGCTCCTGGAGCAGCAGCGCCGCGAGTACCTGCGGCTCGCGGCGCGCCTGCCGCGGGCGGCGGTGGTGGACGCGAGCCAGAGCCCCGACGCGGTCCTGCGCGCGGCGACCGCGCTCCTGTGGCGCGCGTGGCGGGGCGCCGAGGAGCGCCCGTGAGCCGGGGACCCGCGCGGGTCGCGTACCTCATGTCGCGCTTCCCGAAGCTCACCGAGACCTTCATCCTCTACGAGATGCTCGCCGTGGAGCGTCGCGGCGTGGCGGTGGAGGTGTATCCGCTCCAGCGCGAGCGCACCTCGACGATGCACCCCGAGGCCGCGCCGTTCGTGACGCGCGCCCATTTCGCTCCCTTCCTCTCCTTCGGGGTCCTGCGCGCGCAGCTCCGCTTCCTGGCGCGCAGCCCGGGGGCGTACCTCGGCGCGCTCTTCGCCTGGCTCGGCGCCACGCTGGGGAGCCTCCGCTACTTCGCGGGGGCGCTCGTCTTCTTCCCGAAGGCGGTCTGGTTCGCCGAGCGCATGCAGGCGCAGGGGATCACGCACGTACACGCGCACTTCGCGAGTCATCCCGCCGCCGCGGCCCTGGTGATCCACCGGCTCACCGGGATTCCGTACAGCTTCACGGCCCACGGCTCGGACCTGCACCGCGACCGCCACATGCTGCGCGAGAAGGTGGCCGAGGCCGACTTCGTGGTCGCGATCTCGGACTACAACCGCCGTGTGATCGTGGCAGAGTGCGGCGAGCGCGCCGCGGCCGAGACGATCGTGCTCCACTGCGGCGTGGACACGGCGGTCTTCGAGCCCGCGCGGCGCGGGGTCGCGGACCGAGCGCGCCTGCGCATCGTGTGCACGGGCACGCTCCACGAGGTGAAGGGGCAGACCTTTCTCATCGAGGCGTGCCGCATCCTCGCCGCGCGCGGGGTGGACTTCGAGTGCGCCTTCGTGGGCGACGGCCCGGACCGCGAGCGCCTGGGCGAGCAGGTGGCGCGCGCGGGCCTCGCCGATCGCGTGGCGTTCCTCGGACGCCGCACGCGCGCGGACGTGGTGCGGCTCCTGGGCGAGGCCGACGTGCTGGCGGCGCCGAGCGTTCCGAGCCGCGACGGACGTCGCGAAGGCATCCCGGTCGCGATCATGGAAGGCTCGGCGTGCGGGATCCCCGTGGTCGCGAGCGACCTCTCCGGCATCCCCGAGCTCGTCGAGGACGGCAAGCAGGGTTGCCTCGTCCCCCCCGGCGACGCGCTCGCCCTCGCCGACGCGCTGGAGAAGCTCCACGCCGATCCGTCGCTGCGCCTCGCGCTCGGTCGCGAAGGGCGCGCGAAGGTGCTCTCGGAGTTCGACCTCGAGACCAACGCCGGGCTCCTGGCCCAGCGCTTCCGGGCGGGAGCCCCGCGCTGATGGAGATCCTCTTCTGGGGCTCGCTGGCGCTGGTCGCGTACACGTACGTGGGGTTCCCGCTGCTGCTCGCGGTCCGCGCCCGGCTGCGCCCGCGGCCGTGGCGCGAGGCGGACGCGACCCCCCGCGCGAGCCTCGTCGTGTGTGCGCACAACGAAGCGGCGACGATCGGCGCGAAGCTCGAGAACGCGCTCGCCCTCGATTGGCCGCGGGAGCGGCTCCAGATCCTGGTGGCCTCCGACGGCTCCACCGACGCCACCGAGTCCGTCGTGCAAGGCTTCGCCTCGCGCGGCGTCCGGCTCCTCTCGCTCCCGCGCCGGGGCAAGATCCCCACCCTGAACGACGCGGTGGCGGAGGCCTCGGGCGAGATCCTGGTCTTCTCGGACGCGAACAGCATGTGGGCGCCCGACGCGCTCCGCGCGCTCGCGCGCCCCTTCGCCGATCCCGCCGTGGGCGGCGTGGCCGGAGACCAGCGCTACCTCGGCCGGCGCGAGCGCGACGGGAGCGACGGCGAGCGCGCCTACTGGAGCCTCGACCGCGAGCTCAAGCGCTGGGAGAGCGCGGCGGGGAGCGTGACCTCGGCCACCGGCGCGATCTACGCGATCCGCCGCGAGCTCTTCCGGCCGGTGGTGCCGGGCGTGACCGACGACTTCTTCGTGTCCACGAACGTGATCCGCTCGGGTCGGCGCCTCGTCTTCGCCCCCGGCGCAATGGCCTTCGAGCCCGCGGCCGCGACGTCGGGCGCGGAGTTCCAGCGCAAGGTGCGCGTCGCGACCCGCGGCCTGCGCGGCGTCTGGGTGATGC
>DASRUS010000156.1:0-6421 GCA_035687825.1 Myxococcota bacterium
CGGAATACGATCTGCACTTCCTCGTGCGGCGCGACGACCCGCGCTTCGAGGAGCTGTCCCGATTCCTGCAGAGCTCGGTCGTGGACACGGTGCTGCGGCGGTTTCCGGTCGTCCTGGGGTCGCGGTGACCCGGACGGGGACGGTCCGTGCCCTCCCGAACCTGCTCCTCGGGGTGGCCTCGGTGGCGGTGGCTGTGGGTGCCGTCGAGGCGTACCTGCGAGCGACGGGGTACAACCCGATGCAGGCCCTCCTCGACGGAAGAGAGCTCATCGTGCGCGCCTCACCGGACCCGCTGCGGAGGTACGAGGGCACTCCGTTCGGATCGGGAGTCGCCTGGCGCGCGCGGGTCGAGCTGAACTCCCACGGCTTCCGCGACGACGAGCACCCGGTCGCGAAGGGCGAGGGTGTGTATCGGATCGCGGTGCTGGGAGACTCCATCGCGTTCGGCAACTTCCTCTCCGTCGAGGAGACGTTCCCCGCCCGGCTCGAACGCCTGTTCCGCTCCGCGCAGGCGCAGGACCGCGTCGAGGTCGTGAACATGGCCATGGGCGGGTACGACACGCTGCAGGAGGTGGCCACCCTCGAGGCGGTCGGGACGCGCTTTCGTCCGGACCTCGTCGTCGTGGCGTTCTGCTTCAACGACGTCGGCACGGACGCGATCAACCTGGAGTACATCGAGAAGGCGGCCACCTACGGCTCCTCGCCGATCTACGCTCTGCGCGTGGCGCAGCTCGTGCGCGCGAGCCTCGACCGGTTCTCCGGGCGCTACGCCTCGCGGGAGCCGATCGGCGACGCGGAGTTCCTCGCGGCGAACGCGGACCACGTGGAGGACGTCGGGGACGATGCGCGGCTCCGCTCCCGCATCGAGGCGCTCGAGGCCGCGCTCGCCCGGGGCCGCGACCCTCACGGCTTCGCCCCGCTGTACGCGTCGCCGGCCCGCATCGGGAAGCTGCGCCACGCGCTGGGCCGGCTGCGCGAGCTCGGCCGGGCGCACGGCTTCGGGGTCCTCGGGCTGATCGTCCCGGTTCTGGACGGCAGGCCGGAGAACGCGGACCTCTACCGGGCCGCCTACGCGATCGTCGCGGGGGAGTTCGAGCGCCAGGGCTTCGGCGTGGTGAGCCTCCATCCGGAGTTCTCCGCCGCCGGGCTCGACGGGCTGCGGAGATGGAGCGACGACCTGCTCCATCCCGACGCGCGGGGGCACCGGCTGATCGCGGAGAGGCTGTACCAGGAGGTACGGCGGCTGCGGGAAGAGTCGCAACGCTAACGGGGGCCGTCCCGGGAGGCAGACATGACCGAGCCCGTCCTCGTCGTCGAGAAGAGCGAGGGCATCGCAACCCTCGAGCTGAACCGGCCGCAGGCGATGAACGCGCTCTCGCGCGAGCTGCGCCGCGCGATCACCGAGGCCTTCCTCGCCCTGCGCGACGATCCCGGGATCGGCGTCGTAATCCTCACCGGCCGCGGCCGCGCGTTCTGCGCGGGCCTCGACCTGAAGGAGCTCGGGGGCGAGAGCGGCAGCCCCGGCTCCGACGCGCGCGCCATGCTGGGGGAGGCGGACATGATCCGCAGCCTGCGCGCCTTCGATCGCCCCGTGATCGGCGCCGTGAACGGCTTCGCGATCACGGGCGGCTTCGAGCTCGCCCTCGCCTGCGACCTCCTGATCGCCTCGAGCGAGGCGCGCTTCGCCGACACCCACGCGCGCGTGGGGATCCTGCCGGGCTGGGGCCTCTCGCAGCTCCTGCCGCGCATCGTCGGCATCGGACGCGCGAAGGAGCTCTCCTTCACCGGGAACTTCCTCGACGCGCAGACGGCGTGCGCCTGGGGCCTCGTGAACCGCGTGGTTCCGCCCGGGTCGCTGCTGCCCACCGCGCGCGCCCTGGCGCGCGACATGCTCTCCTGCGACCGGCGCTCGCTGCTCGGCATCAAGCGCCTCTACGACCAGGGCTTCGCGACGACGCTCGGCGAGGGGCTGCGGCTCGAGGCCAAGGAATCCGCGGCCCACGCGCGGGAGGTCCGGCCCGGGGAGATCGCCGACCGCCGCCGGGGGATCCAGGAGCGCGGGCGCACCCAGAGCGGCTGAGAACCGGCGCCCGCGCGGGAGCTGCGCATTGCCTGCGCGTGCGCTGCGCGCGCGTTGCCGGTGGCGGAGGGCCGGAGCTCCCGCCCTCAGGCGGAACGCGACCCCTGCCGACAAGATCCCGGCGTGAAGGCACCGGCGGCGGCAGAGCGGAGCACCGAAAGCGGAGAGGTCGCGGCGCTCACCACCGAGCGCGCGGCGGATCTCGCGCTCCGCCTGCGCGAGAACGTCGAGCGCGCGCTGCGTGGCAAGCCCGAGGTCGTGGCCCGGGCCATCGAGGCCCTGGTGGCGGGCGGGCACCTCCTCCTCGAGGACGTCCCCGGAGTGGGCAAGACGACGCTCGCCCGGGCCCTCGCCCGCTCCATCGACGCACGCTTTCGACGCATCCAGTTCACGAGCGATCTGCTCCCCGGCGACGTGCTCGGCGCCGCGGTCCCCGAGATGCGCGACGGCCGCCCGACGGGCCGCCTCGAGTTCCAGGCGGGACCCCTCTTCGCGAACGTGGTCCTGGCGGACGAGGTGAACCGCGCCAGCCCGAAGACCCAGTCGGCGCTCCTCGAGGCGATGAGCGAGGGTTCGGTCAGCGTGGACGGCGTCTCCCACGCGCTGCCCCGGCCCTTCTTCCTGGTGGCGACGCAGAATCCCCTGGAGCACCACGGGACGCACCCGCTTCCCGAGTCGCAGCTCGACCGCTTCCTGTTGCGCCTCGCGATCGGCTACCCGTCGCCGGCCCACGAGGCCGCGGTGCTGCGCGAGGATCCCGCCGCCACGGAGCTGCCGCGGCTCCAGGCCGTGGTCACGCTCGCCGAGCTGCGCGGCATGCAGCGCGCGGCCGCCGCGGTGAAGTTCGACGACTCCCTCGTCGCGTACCTGCTCGCGCTCGTGGAGGCCACGCGGCAGCACGAGGCGCTGGAGCTCGGCGTCTCGCCCCGGGGCGCCGTGGCCCTGCGCCGCGCCGCCCAGGCGCGCGCGCTGGCCGACGGCCGCGACTGGTGCATCCCCGAGGACGTGCGCGATCTGGCCGTGGACGTCTTCGCGCACCGAGTGCTGCTCGACGCGCGCGGCGCCTCGCGGCGCGGATCCGAGGAGGCCGTGTGGGTCGTGCGCGAGATCGTGGAACGCATCGCCGTACCGGTTTGACTCCGCTCGCCTGCCATCCCGGTGGGTGGAGTCGAAGATTGCGGAGGTGGCTGCGGCCCCCGCGCCTGCTGCGGCCGACGCGAGCCGGCTGGATCTTCTTCGTCCTCACGCTCGGCGTGGGCTTCGCGGCGCTCAACACCGGGAACAACCTCCTCTACCTGGTCCTCTCCCTGATGCTCGCGTTCCTCGTGCTCTCGGGCGTGCTCTCCGAGTCGGCCCTGCGCGGCGTGAGCGTGCGGAGGCGGCTCCCCAGGGAGATCTTCGCGGGCCGACCCAGCGGGGTGTCGCTCGAGATCTCGAACGCGCAGCGCCGCGTGCCCGCCTTCGCCGTCGCGGTGGAGGACCGCGTGCGCGAGGCGGAGGGAGCCGAGCGCGCCGCGGGGCGCGCGTTCGTGCTGCGCATCGCGCCGCACGCGACCGAGAGCCGCCTCTACCGCTTCGAGGCGAAGCGGCGCGGTCCGGCGAGCTTCACGAGCTTCAAGGTCTCGACGCGCTTCCCCTTCGGCCTCTTCCTCAAGTCGCTCGTCGTGGAGTGCGTCGACGAGGCGCTCGTCTACCCCGCCTTCGACCGCGTGGCGCTGCCCGCTCCCCGCGCCGGGCGCGCGGAGCCCGGCGGGTCGCGCGCCGAGGGCGCCGGGGCGGGCTCGGAGGTGGGCGGCGTGCGCGCGTTCCAGCGGGGCGACCCGGTGCGCCGCATCCAGTGGCGGGCGACGCTGCGCCGGGGCGAGCTCATCGTGCGCGAGACGGAGCGCGAGCACACCCGCGAGGTGGAGGTGCGGCTGCGGACGCGGGGCGAGCGCTCAGGCGAGCGCTTCGAGGGCGCGGTGCGCGCCGCGGCCTCGCGGATCGTGGCGGCCCTCGATGCGGGCGTGCGCGTGGCGCTGCGCACGGACGACACGCGGCTGCCCGCCGCCGCGGGCGAGCGCCAGCGCGCGCGCCTGCTCGGGCACCTCGCGCGGGTGGAGCCCGGGGAGGCGGCCCCGTGAGCCGCCTCGAGTTCCGCGCCGCGGTGGACGCCCCGCGCCCGCCGGCGGCGTGGGTGATGGTCGCGATGGGCGGCGCCACGCTCTGGATCACCGGACAGCTCGAGCCGTGGGCCATCGCGGTCCAGTGGCTCGCCATCGCGGTCTCCTTCTGGCTGCGCGCGCACCCGCACCCCTGGCAGCGGAGCCCCGTGGCGCTGAACCTCGGCATGCTGGGCGTCTCCGGCACGACGATCGCGGTAGCGCTGCGCGGCGAGCCCTCCACGATCGCGCTCGCGCACTTCGCGGCCCTGACGCAGGGCCTCCAGCTCCTCGACGCGCGGCCGCGCCGCTCGGAGTTCCTGCTCGTCGCCCTCGCGCTCTTCCAGGTGATCCTGGCGGCGAACCTGACGGACAGCGTCTTCTTCTTCCCGCTGCTCGCCGCGTTCGTGGTCTCCACCACCTGGACCCTCATGGTGCACACGCTGCGCACCGAGGCGCTGGAGGCCGGCATGCCGCGGGCGATCGCCACCGCGATCACGCCAGGCCTGCTGCGCGCCACGCTCCTCGCGTCGGGCGCGTCGCTGCTCCTCGCGCTCGTGCTCTTCCTCGTGCTGCCGCGCATGCAGACGAGCGTGGTGCGGGGCGGCTTCGGGCCGGGCCTCGCGAGCGCGGGCTTCTCGGAGCGCGTGGAGCTCGGCGAGCTGGGCGAGATCCGCGCGGACCCCAGCGTGGTGCTGCGCGTCCAGACGCTGGAGGGCGACGCGCCGAAGGCCGAGGCGGCCTACTGGCGGGGGCTCGCCTTCGACGCCTTCGACGGCCGCCGCTGGTCGGTGACGCCGCCGAGCAGGCGCCTGGTGCACGGGAGCGCCGAGGTCGGCCTCTCCCTGGGGCCGCCCGCGGGCCCCGGCCGGCTCGTGCAGCGCGTCGTGCGCGAGCCCGTGGCCTCCGGCGTGCTCTTCGCCGCGGGCTCGCCCGAGACGCTGCACGGCGGCCTCGGGCGCGTGTGGCGCGACGCGAACGGGAGCCTCTCCGCGCCGCGCGAGGCGGAGGAGCGCGTCCGCTACACCGTGACGAGCGAGGACCGCCAGCCAGGCGACGCGGAGCTGCGCGCCGATGCGGCGCGGCTCCCCCCGCGCGACGCCCCGCGCCATCTGCGCCTCCCCGCGGTCGGAGCGGAGATCGCCGCGCTCGCGCGCCGCGTGACCGAGGGCGCCGCGAGCGACGCCGAGCGCGCCCGCGCGATCGAGTCGTGGCTGCGGCGGACCGGCCGCTACGACGATCACCCGCCCGAGCTCGACCCGGCGGACCGGCGCTCGCCGATCGAGGTGTTCCTGCTCGGCGAGGTGACGGGGCACTGCGAGTACTTCGCCTCGGCGATGGTGGTGCTCACCCGCTCCCTCGGACTCCCTGCTCGCCTCGTGAATGGCTTCGCCGGCGGGAGCGAGAACGCGATCGGCGGCTTCGTGGAGCTCACGAACTCCGACGCGCACGCCTGGGTGGAGATCCACTTCGAGAAGGCGGGCTGGGTCCGCTACGACCCGACGCCGCCGGACCTGCGCCTGCGCGCGGTCGCGGCGGGATCGCTCCTGGACCGGGTCCCGGAGTTCGCCAGCGCCGTCGAGCTCTGGTGGTTCGAACGCGTCGTGGACTTCGACCGCTCGGACCAGTTCGGGGCGCTCAAATCCTCCTGGCTCGCTTGGCGCGAGGCCCGCGGCTGGAGCGCCGCGGGTCGCGAGCGCGCCCGGGAGCGCTTGGTGGACTGGCGCTTCGACCGCGAGCTCGCGCGGCGCGCGCTCCTCGCCGCGCCCCTCGCCGGCGTCGCGCTCCTGCTCGCGCGACGCATCCTGCGCCGGCGCCGACGCGGCGCCCTCCCGGAGGCCTACGGCCGCGCGCTGCGACTCCTCGCGAGACGCGGCCTCGAGCGGGGCCCCGCCTGCACCGCTCGCGACTTCGTCCGCGAGGTGCGCGGCAAGCTCCCCGCCGCCGCACCGGCCTTCGACGCCATCACCGAGTCCTACCTGCGCGAGCGCTTCGGCGGGATCCGGCGCGGCCCCGAGAGCGCCGCGCGCGAGGAGATCCGAAAGCTGCGAGCAGCCCTCCGAGCGGGGACGTTCCACCGCGATCCGAACTTCGGGGACACTCCTCCAAGCTTCCTCTATCCTCCCAGGCCATGCCGAACCCCGCGATCCTCACCATCGTCCGCCACGGCCAGACCGCCGCGAACCTCGAGAAGGTCTGG
>DASRUS010000157.1:0-5300 GCA_035687825.1 Myxococcota bacterium
GATCCCAGCGTGATCCTGCTCTCCTTCGACGGCACGCGGCCGGCGGACATCCGGCGCCAGGATCTTCCCGGCTTCGCGCGCCTGCTGCGCGAGGGCGCCGCGGCGGAGCGCATGGATCCCGTCTTCCCCACGAACACGTTCCCGAACCACGCGAGCCTCGTGACCGGAGTCGCTCCGGAGCGCCACGGCATCGTGAGCAACGTGTTCCTGGATCCCGAGCGGGGGCGCTTCGACTACGCCGCCGATCCCACCTGGCTCGAAGCGCCGCCGCTCTGGTCGATCCTCGCCGCGCACGGCATCCCCTCGGCGTCGTTCCACTGGGTGGGCTCCGAGGGGAGCTGGCGCGACGGCACGGGCCCCCTCGAGTGGAAGCGCTTCGACGCGCGCACGTCCGCCGACGCCAAGGTGAAGCAGATCCTCGCCTGGCTGGATCGCCCGCCGGGGCCTTCGCGGCCCCGCTTCGTGACCGCGTGGTTCCGGGGGGCGGATCACGAGGGTCACCGGCACGGCCCGGGCTCGGACGAGGCCGCGCGCGACCTCGCTGCGCAGGACGCGAGCCTCGCGCGCCTCGTCGCGGGGCTCGAGCAGCGCGGTCTCCTCTCCACCACGACGCTCCTCGTGGTCTCGGACCACGGGATGGCGCGCGTGGAGCGCGCCGTGGATCTCGCCGGCGAGCTGCGCGGCGCGGGGGTGCGCGCCTCGACCCTCGCGGGCGGGGGCTTCGCGATCGTGTACGCGAAGCAGGCGGCCCAGGCGGAGCGCGCGGCCCGCGTCGCGCGAGGCCTCGGCCTCGAGGCCTTCGAGCGCCGCACGGCGCCGCGCGAGCTGCGCCTGGGCAACGACCGCTTCGGCGACGTGGTCGTGATCGCGCCGGTGGGCACGGCCTTCCTGCACGAGTCCCTCGGGCGGCGCATCGCCGCGGGGCTGCATCTGCCGAGAGCCTCCCGGGGAGGCGCGCACGGCTACCGTCCAGAGGAGGAGTCGATGGGAGCGATCTTCGTCGCGTTCGGCCGGGGCGCGCCCGCGGGCTCGAGCCTCGGGCGCGTGAGCGCGCTCGACGTGACGCCGACCGTGCTGGTGCTCCTCGGCGTTCCCGCGCCGCCGGAGCTCGAAGGCGTGGCGATCCCGGGCCTCGTCGCACGCCTCCTGGCGGACGGAGCGAACCGATGAGGTGGGCGAGGCTGGCTGCGTCGATCCTGCTCGTTCTCGCTGCCGCCCCCGCGCGCGGGGAGGAGGACACCTGGTACGTGCAGAAGGTGACCTCGGGCGACTCGCCGCTTCGCGTCGAGAACTTCTGGTCGAAGGGGAGCCGGCTCCGCGCGCACAGCGTGGTGGCCGGGCGCCCGATCCTGACGCTCGTGAACGGCGAGTTCTACACCGTGATCGACGAGCTCGCGGCGACCGGCGTCGCGATCCGGCGCAGTCCGGCGGCGACCCAGGCCGACGCGAAGCGGGGGCGGCCCTTCGGCCGCGAGGGCGATCGCCTGCTCGCCGACGGAGCCGAGAAGGTAGGGCGCGAGACGATCATGGGCCGTGACTGCGACGTCTATCGGCTCACGGGTCCGGGCGGGCGGCGCGAGGCGTGCCTGCTCCAGGACCCGTCGCGCGTGCCCGTGCGCGCCGAGGAGTTCGACCGCGCCCGCAGCGCCACCGTGCAGGTCCGCTTCCTCGACTGGAGCCGCGGCTTCCCCGTCGCGGACGCCTTCTTCGAGCCCGATCCACGCATCGCGATCGAGCGCGTGGAGTACGCGGACTACCTGGCGCGGGCGCCGAAGGGTCCCGTGGGCCCGGCCCCGGTGCTGTACCGGGATCTGCTGCACGGGGAGTAGGGCTGATCTTCAGGGAATCCAAAGACCGTCCCCGAGCTGAAGCTCAGGTCGCGCGCCCGCAGGTCTCGCCGCAGGTGAGATCACTGGTGTCGGTGGCAGCGACCAGGGGAGCGGTGCGCTCCCCGACGGCGACGCCGAGCCGCTCCACTTCGCTGCGCACGAGCCCTTCGAGGGCGTCCGCCGCGGCGGCGTAGAAGGGCTCCGTGGCGGCCTCGCGCACGCGTTCGGTGAATTGCGGGATCCAGCAGGCCAGGTGCTCGGCGAGCAGCCGTTCGTAGGCGCTCCGCGCCAGCGCAGCCGGGCCGGTCCAGCCCTCGGCGAGGGCGTAGGCCTCCTTCAATGCGAGCACCGACGCGAGCTCGCACTCGGTGCAGACGTGATCCGGCGGAGCGCTCGCCGCCGTGAGGCCGAAGGCGCGCAGGAACCCCGCGAGGTCGGCCAGGTCGGTGGGAGCGATCCGCCGGGCGTCGGCGTAGGGGGTCTCGCGGCAGGCGACGCCGCAGCCGCGTCCGCCGAGGAGGCGCTCGTGCGCCGCGGCGAGGGCGGAGCCGCTCGTCGAGAGCGCGACCTCGGCGCGCGCCAGCGCCTCCGCGAGCGGGCCGCTCGAGCGCGCCGCCCACGCGCGCAGCTCCGCCGCGAGCCGCTCGGCATCCGTCGGCGGCGCGAACGCGCGGGCCGCGGCGCGGTAGGACTGGGCCCGCCCGAGGGCCGCTTCGATCGCCTTCGCGCGTCTCACTTCGCGATCTCCACCGGCAGCCAGCCCGCCCAGGCCTTGCGCGCGCCGACCTCCCCCTTCTCGCCGTCCCAGACGGCCACGGCGAGGCTCGTGCCCGCTCCGGGGACGAGCGCGGCGGACGAGTCGCCGTCGCTCGCCAGCACTCGCGTGATCACGACGTGCCAGCCCGCGCCGTCGTGGCGCGCGCGACCGCGCGCCGATTGCTTCTCGCGCGGCGTGAGCGATCCGAAGCCCTCGGCCATCAGGTCCTGGACGCTCGACGTGTGTCGCTCGCTCATCGGATTGCCCGCGCCCAGCGCCCCCCGGAACTTTGCCCCCTCGGCCGGCGGCAGGTGGTCCTCGGGGTAGAAGTCGCCGGGGTAGGCGTTCGGGTAGAGCTCGGCGATGGTGAGCGGACCGCGCTCCAGGTCGGTCTGCCAGTCGGCGCGCCACTGGAGGATCTGCACGCGCCCGCCCGGGTTGCCCATGAAGGGCGCCGGCAGCGCCGCCCCGGTGGCGCCCACCGGAAACGCGATCGCCGCCATGTCGCCGAAGCGGTCGATCCCCGTGCGCAGGTTCGCGGTGGCGTCGGCCCACTCGAGCAGGAAGCCGGCGTGGTCGGCGTTGTGGACCGCGCGCACGGTCACGCTCGCGACGGACGGGGTCATCGTGAAGGGCGTGGTGATGAGCTGGGGGAGGAGCGTGATCGTCGCGGGCGGCGCCCCGGCGAACGCGGACTCGGCGTCGATGGGGCCCCGGCCCGCCACGGACGCCACCGCCACGGGGGCGGGCCCCTCCTGGGCGAGGGCCGCCCCGGCGGCGCAGAGCAGGGCGAGCAGCGCGAGCAGGCTTCGCATGGCGACCTCAGGTGGTGTTGTGGCGGAAGGCGCCGTGCGCCCCGTCCTCGAAGGCGCGCAGGATGGTCGGCTCGTAGAAGGGAACGCGGACGATCTCGGTCCCCTTCTCGTCGAAGCCCAGCGCGAGGTCGCCCTCGCGCCGGAAGCGGTGCACGATGAACGGCGAGTTTCCGAACACGGCGAGCGCGGCGAGGAGATCCTTGTCGTCCGGGAGCTTCCGGTAGGCCGCGACGGCGTCCTCGACCCCGTAGCCGAACATCTGGCGCAGGAAGGCCGGGGGCACGTGGATCGGCGGCACGTAGTAGACGTTCGGCTCGAGTCCGAACTGGGGGTAGAGCGGCTTCGCCAGCTTGCGCACGTGCACGAGGAAGTCGATCGGGTTGTCCTCGCGCACCTGGTCGGGCGTCGAGATGAAGCCCTGCAGGCGGATCTTCCCGATGCAGGCGTTCATGCACGTCGACTGCAGGCCCACCTCGATGCGCGGGTAGCAGCCGATGCACTTCTCGGAGACCCGCGTCACGGGGTTGTAGTAGGTCTTCTTGTAGGGACAGCCCTTCACGCACTCGCGGTAGCCGCGGCAGCGCGTCTGGTCGATGAGCACCACGCCGTCCTCGGGCCGCTTGTAGATGGACTGGCGCGGGCACGACGCGAGGCACGCGGGATAGGTGCAGTGGTTGCAGATGCGCGCCAGGTAGAACATCCACTGCACGTGCGGCATCTGGAAGTAGGCGCCGCGCTCGATGGCGGCGCCGGCGGAATCGTCCTCGCCGACGTTCACGTGGGCCCAGTCCGCCTCGTCCGGCAGGTAGCCGAGCACGCGCTCGCCCGCCGGGGCGGATTCGAACAGGGTCTTGCCCTGGTAGACGGGACCGTCGGCCTCCCGCACGCCGAGCTGCTCGAGGATCCGGACGTCCCAGCCCAGCGGGAAATAGCCGTAGGGCTTCGTCTCGACGTTGTTCCAGAACATGTACTCCTGGCCGCGGCTGCTGGTCCACGCGCCCTTGCAGGCGAGCGTGCAGCTCTGGCAGGCGATGCACTTGTTCGTGTCGAAGATGGCCGCGAACTGCCGGCGCGGACGCGCCCCTTCGTACGGGTACTCCATCTCGCGGCCGATCTGCCAGTTGTAGACGCGCGCCATGCCCTTCCCCTCAGGTCTTCTCGTCGTCGTCGCGCGGGGCGACGAACCCGCCGGCCAGGTACTTCTTCAGCGCCTCGTTCTCGTTGGCCGGGCGGAAGCCGAGCGCGGCCGGCCGCCACACGCCCCGGCCGCCGAGCCCGCCGTCCTCGACCTTCTCGATCCGGACGAACGCCTCGCGCGGCGCGCCGGTCGGACAGTGGATGTCGGCGGCGAAACCCTTGCCCAGGGTCTGGCCGAACGCGTTGCGCCGCGTGAGCGTGTCGGTCATGAGCGTCGACTTGAGCCACGCGCGCGTCGCGCTCTGGTGCGAGCCGGTCCGGTACATCGACTGGTACCCGGTGTCGGGATTCTTGGCGAGACCGTCCGGCCGGGTCTTCGCGCCGCGCACCGAGCCGATCGTGGACCCGTACATGTTGTGGAACGTGCGCAGTACGCCGCGCGGCGTCCCGGGGTAGTAGCGGGCGCGCAGCACGAGGCGCGCGACCTCGGCGAACTCCGGGTCCCGCTCCCAGCCGCGGAACGGCTTCTCGGCGGGATCGCCCTGGATCCAGACGTAGTCGCCGTCCTGGATGCCGAGCTCCCGCGCATCCCCGGGGTGGATGTCCACGTAGCCCTCGGTTACGAAGGGCATGCGCGCGTCGCGGCGGAACAAGTCGCCGAAGGGTCCGAGGAAGACCGCCACCATGTCGGTGTCCGCCGGCGTCGTGTGGACCCCGTGCCGGTACTTCGGCGTGTGGTATATGAAGCGGTGTCCCTGGGCG
>DASRUS010000158.1:0-3833 GCA_035687825.1 Myxococcota bacterium
GAGCGGCTGGCCCGCGTTCACGTACTCACCGCGGCTCACCATGCGCCGCGCCACGAAGCCGGCGAAGGGCACGGCCACGCTCGCGTCGCGGAGCGCGCGTTGCGCCACGCCGAGCGCCGCCTCGGCCGCCTCCTTGCGCGACCTCGTGAGCGCGAGCTGCGTCTCCGCCTGATCGAGGCGCGAGTCGGAGGCCACGTTGCGGCCGTGGAGGGTCCGGATGCGCTCGGCGTCGCGCTGCATCTCCGCGAGCGCGGCCTTCGCCTCGGCGAGCTGCGCGCCGACGCTCGCGACCTCGAGCTCCCGGCGCTCGGGGTCGATCTCGAGGACGATCGTCCCGGCCTCCACGCGCGAGCCTTCGGCCACGCGGATCTCCGTCACGCGCCCCGGCACCTCGGCCGCGATCTCCGCGCGCTCGGGGGCGAGGAGCTCGCCGGTGGCCTCGATGCGGTCCTCGAGCCGCTGGACGCGCACGGGCTCCACCGTGACCGGCGGGAGCCGCACGGCCTGCGTGCCCGCGTCGCCCCCGCCGCAGGCGAGGAGCCCGAGCAACCCGGAGAGGCACGCGCCTCGAAGCAGATGTCGCGACATGACCGGCCTCACTTCATGCCCGGCGGCGGTGGTCCGCCGCGGGCGTCGGGCGCACGGTTCCTCGGATCAGCGTCTCGAGCGCGACCTCGACGAGGTCGGGCGACCACGGATGGTCGGGACGGGAGAGACGCAGCGAGATGAGTCCGTGGAGCAGGACCCAGGCCGTCTGCGTCACGGCTTCGACGTCCGCGTGGTGGAGCTTGGCCTCGCGCGCGAGCTGGTGGATCGGCTCCTCGAACACCGCGCGCGCCGCCTCGGCGGAGCGCGGGGGCGTGGCCCCCTCGGGCCGGGGCATGGTGAGGAGCCGGTAGAACGTGGGATTGCGCATCCCGAAGTCGACGAACGCGCGGGAGAGCGCGCGCATGTGCTCGGCCGGGTCGTCGGGGCGCGGCACGCGCCGCACGCGCCGCAGGAGGCCCGCGAATCGCTCCTCGAGCAGCGCGTCGATCAGCGCCGGCTTGTCCTCGAAGTAGTGGTAGATGGTGGGCGTCGTATAGCCGCAGCGCTCGGCGAGGCGCCGCATGGAGAAGCCGTCGGAGCCCGCCTCGAGGAGCAGCGCCTCGGTGGCGTCGAGGATCGCCCGGCGCGCTTCTTCGCGCTGGCGGTGTCGGCGGAGCTCGGCGGGGGAGGTGCGCATGGAATGCCCGAACGGTGTATAAGCCATCTAACACCGTTAGTCCAATCGGCCGCCCGCCCCGCCCCTTGAGTCGATTCTGGAAACCCGCGTCGCTACCAGCAGTTCGACAGCCGAGTTGCCACCCGAGCACGGCGCCCATCTTCAGCTCGGGGACGGTCTTTACGAGACTGGTCTTCTCGATCGGGGACGATTCTCACCTCGGTCTCGTAAAGACCGTCCCCGATCGAAAGACCTGGTGGGGAGCTGAAGACCGTCCCCGAGCTGAACGCTCAGAACTCCGCGAAGCCGGGGACGCGGGGGAAGGGGATCACCTCGCGGATGTTCGCGAGGCCCGTCATGAACTGCACCATCCGCTCGAAGCCGACGCCGAAGCCGGCGTGGGGCACCGAGCCGTGACGGCGCAGCTCCAGGTACCAGGCGTAGTCCGCTTCGCGCAGCCCGGCTTCGGCGATGCGCCCGCGCAGGACCTCGACGCGGTCCTCGCGCTGGGAGCCCCCCACGATCTCGCCGATGCGCGGCACGAGCACGTCCAGGGCGCGCACGGTGCGCCCGTCGTCGTTCACGTACATGTAGAAGGCCTTGATCTGCTTGGGGTAGTCCGTCACGACCAGCGGGCGCCCCACGTGCTCCTCGGCGAGCCAGCGCTCGTGCTCGCTCTGGAGGTCGCAGCCCCACGCGACGGGGAACTCGAAGGAGCGCCCGCTGCGCTCGAGCCGCTGGATCGCCTCCGTGTACGTGAGGCGTTCGAAGGGCGACTCGATCACGTGTCGGAGCACGTCGAGGACCTGGGGATCGATGCGCTCGGCGAAGAAGCTCATGTCCTCGGGACACGCCTCGAGCACGGCGGCGAACACGTGCTTCAGGAACGCCTCGGCGAGGCTCACGGCGCCGTCGAGGTCGCAGAACGCCATTTCGGGCTCCACCATCCAGAACTCCGCCAGGTGGCGGGGCGTGGTGGAGTGCTCGGCCCGGAAGGTCGGGCCGAAGGTGTAGACGTCCGTGAGGGCGAGGGCGCCGATCTCGGCCTCGAGCTGCCCCGAGACCGTGAGGTGCGCCTCGCCGCCGAAGAAGTCCTGGGCGAAGTCCACGCCCCCGTCCGCGCGCCGCGGCGGGTTCGCGGGATCCAGGGTCGTGACGCGGAAGAGCGCCCCCGCCCCCTCGGTGTCGGTGCGGCTCACGATCGGCGCGTGGAGCCACACGAAGCCGCGCTCCCGGAAGAAGCAGTGGATGGCGTGCGCCGCCGCGTCGCGCACGCGCCAGACCGCGCCGATCGTGTTGGTGCGCGGGCGCAGGTGTCCGATCGTGCGCAGGTACTCGAACGTGTGCCGCTTCTTCTGGAGCGCGTAGTCCTCCCCCACGCGGCCCACGACCTCGACGG
Organism: Myxococcota bacterium; assembly: GCA_035687825.1. Taxonomy (GTDB): domain Bacteria; phylum Myxococcota_A; class UBA9160; order UBA9160; family DASRUS01; genus DASRUS01. Next base: position 2,604 of record DASRUS010000158.1, read on the forward strand.
AGCGCGACGCGATCTCGAAGCGCTGACCCGTGGCCGGCGAATCACGGAGCTCGCCCGCCACGCACACCGCCTCGCCCGCGCGGAGCTCGCGCACCTCGCTCGCGTAGTTGGGGAGGTCGCGCTCCACGACCGCCTGGATCCCCGCCAGGCAGGAGCCGTCCGTCACCTCGAGGAACGAGCGCTCCTTCGCGTGGCGCGCGGTCTTGAGCCAGCCGCGCACGACCACCTCACCGCCCGCGGCCGTGCGCCCCAGGAGGTCGCGCACGCGCGGCTCGCGCAGGCCCGGCTCGCGCACGCCCCCTTTCACCCCGGGAGCTCCTTCGCGAGCCCCTGCCCGGCGTCGAGGAGAAGCGCCGCGGCGTCGGGCACGAGCGTGGACTGGAGGATCTCGTACTTCATGTGCGCGTCGGGCTCCGCGAAGTTGCGCGGGTGCGGCAGGTAGCGCATCCAGCCGTTCGCGATGCCGAGCACCGCGCCCGGGGACGGCGCGATGCGCGCCTTCCAGTCGAGGCCCACGTCCACCGTGGGCTCGAGGGGCAGGCCCAGCAGGAGCGCGTCGCCGAGGCGCAGCACCTGCGTCTCCACCTCGGGGACGCGTGCGAAGGCGAAGCGCGGCGCGGTGCGGTCGCGCAGATGACGGCGCACGCGCGCGATCCGCTCGCGGCGCTCGCCGGCCTCGAGACCCTGCGTGCGCTCGCGCTCCAGGCGGTAGAAGTCCGCGGTGCGAAGCTTCGCGTCGGACGGGAGGTCGAGCGCGGCGAGGGCCGCGCTGCGCGTGCCGCTCAGCCACTCCTCGTAGCCGGCCTCGAGGTCGCCGCCGTGGACGGGGATCGCCGTGCGCGTCGAGGCCGCCCCCACCGGCGCGGAAGCGCTCGTCGCCGCGCCCGCGGCGGCCTCTGCCACGGCGCGGCCGATCTCGCGGCCGAGCCGCTCCACCTCGTCGAAGCCCACGCCTACGCTCTGGTTCGGGATCGCGAGGTCGAGGAGCCCGCGTGTGCGCGGATCCACGTCCGCGTGCGCGCCGAGCAGGAAGAGCGCGGTCGCTCCCGGGAGCGCGGACTCGATCTCGTCCCGCGCGGCCCACGGCCAGTCCGCGGAGTAGGCGAGGTTCTCGTGGCCCAGGGCCGTCGGATGGCAGCCGTGCACGAAGAGGACGGCGAGCGGGCGTCCGTCGTCGCGATCGATGCGAGCCACGAGCACCTCGGGGTCGAGGGGCCCGTCCGCGCGGCG
>DASRUS010000159.1:0-3252 GCA_035687825.1 Myxococcota bacterium
AGCCCGTTCGTCCCGGGCTGGCCCGCGCCCGTGCCGCTGCTCGCCCCGGGCGTGCTCCCCACCGTGGGCACGGGGACGCCGGGCTCGCCGGCGCTCGCGGACGTGGACGGCGACGGCACGCTCGAGACCGCGATCTTCGGGGCGATCGGCCCGGTCGTGCTCCTCGTGGCGGACGGGTCGCCGTACCACGGTGTCGACGAGCAGGACGGCGCGCAGCGCGTCCTCCCCCACGACTTCCCCGGCGGCTTCCCGAACGTACCCGCGAGCGCGGGCTCGGCCGACGCGCCCTTCTTCGGAGCGCTCGGCTCCGGCGCGTTCGGCGACCTCGGCGGCGACGGCCTCCCCGAGTACGTGGCGCCGACGGGCGGGCTGCGGAAGCTCCTCGACGTCGCGGCGCCCGCGTGGCAGGACCGCCAGGATCCGGACGACCCCTCGCGCGTGATCGAGGGGTTCGCGCAGCATCAGATCATGGCGTGGGACCCCGCGAACGGCGCCGTGCTCGACGCCTTTCCGCGGGTCATGGACGACATGCAGTTCATCGCGAGCCCGGCCCTCGGCGACGTGGACGGCGACGGCCTGCCGGACGTCGTGCAGGGGAGCGGGGCGTACCTGGTCCGCGCCTACCGCGCCGACGGCTCCACGCCCGCGGGCTTCCCCAAGCTCACCCATGGCTGGCACATCTCGTCGCCGGCGCTCGGCGACGTGGACGGCGACGGCCTGGTGGAGGTCGTGGCTTCGACGCGCGAGGGCAATCTCTTCGTGTGGGATACCCCGGGAGTCGCGAGCGCGGCGGCGCTCCCGTGGGCGCGCTACGGGCGCGACCGGCGCAACTCCAAGAACCTGTCCGCCTCGGTGGCGAACGTGGCGCCCGCGGTGGATGCCCTCGCGGGGCTCGGCTGGGCGCTGGAGGCGATCCAGGACGAGGTGGACGCGATCGCCGCCTCCCTGCCGCAGTCCGACGCGAAGCGCCTCGCCTCGCTCTCGAAGCGCCTCGACCGCGCAGCGAAGGCGATCGACGACGGCAAGGACGCTCGCGCTCTCGGACTCCTCGCGGGCATCGAGCAGAAGCTCCGAAAGCTCGCCGGGGACCTCCCGGAGCTGGCTCCCCTCCACGAGGAATTCGTGGTCGCCGTACGCGACGCCCTGGTGCGCGGGATCGGCCAGACGGACTGCGACGCGAACGACGCCCGTTGCGCGCGCTCGCTGGCCCGCGCACAAGGCCACCTCGCGGACGGCGACGACTTCCGCGCAGACGGGAAGGATCACAAGGCGGTCGTCGCGTGGCGGAAGGGGCTCAACGCGCTGGAGTGAGGGCTACAGCGCGTCCTTCACGAATCGCCCGCCCTTCACGATGGCGCGGAGCTTCTGGCGATCCTGGAGCACCGCGATGTCCACGCTCGGGTCGCCGTCCACCACCAGCAGGTCGGCGAGCCTCCCCTCCTCGATCGTGCCGACGGGCAGGCCCATCAGCTCGCCGCCGTTCTTCGTCGCCCAGCGCAGCACGTCGAGCGGCGCGATCCCCACCGTCTTCACGTAGAATTCGAGCTCCTCGGCGTAGCGGCCGTGGCGGAGGACGATGATCCCGTAGTCGTCGCCGATGACCATGCGCACGCCCGCGCGCTGCGCCTCGGGCACGCGCCGCACCATGTTGTCGAACTCCGCGCGGAGCGGCGCCATCTGCTCCTCGGTGGCCAGCGCCAGCGCCGCCTGGGGCGAGAGCATCTGCCAGGTGAAGAACATGCTCGGGACGAGGAACGTGCGCGCCCGGGCCATCGCCTCGATGCAGGCCTCGTCCAGCTGGTCGCCGTGGTCCACCACGTCCAGCCCCGCCTGCACGGCCTCGAGGATCACGTTGCGCCACGCGCAGTGGGCGCGCACCTTCGCGCCGCGCTCGTGGGCGGTCTCGAGCACCGCGTCGAGCTCCGCGCGCGAGAGGCTCATGCCGCCCGCGAAGTGCGGGACGGCGTGGCCGCCGGAGAGGAAGATCTTGATCATCCCGGCGCCCTTCTTGATCTCGTCGCGCACCACGCGGCGGAACTCGTCGGCGCCGCTCGCGAAGCGCTGCGCGCCCTTGTTGCCGAGCTCCCACCACCACTTCTCGGTGTCGGTGTAGCCGCCGTGCGTGTCGAGGCCCTTGCTCCCGGCGAGGATGCGGGGACCTTCCACGATCCCATCCTCGATGGCCATGCGCAGATCGGCGTCGATGTTCCCGGCGTTCGCGCCGGCGGAGGCGTAGCTCGTGATCCCGCAGTCGAGCGCCGTGCGCGCGTTCTGCGCCGCGCAGAGCATCAGGTAGCCGGGCGGCTTCTCCACGCCGAGGGGCTCGGGCTGGATGGTGATGTCGTGGTACGAGGCGTGGAAGTGGCACGAGACGAGCCCCGGCATGAGGGTCTTCCCGCCGAGGTCGACGACGCGGTCGTCGGGGCGCGTCTCGAGCTTCCGCCCGCGGCAGACGGCGGTGATCCGATCGCCCTCCACGACGACCGTCGACTGCGCCCGGGCGGGCTGGTCCCCGTCGAGGAGGTTGGCTCCCTGGAACACGATGCGAGGCATGTGGGCTCCTCAGTTGGCGGCCGAGCCGCGAGCGACGACCCTCACCGCTCCCGGCCCGCCGCGCGCACCGAAGGCGGCGAGAAGCTCCTTCTGTTTCTCGCGGACCTGCTCGATGCTCCGCTCCTTCACGGTGTCGAAGCCCCGGATCTGCTCCGGCAGCCCCGCGATCTCCACCGCGACCTCCAGATTCTCCCGCGTGAGCGACGCGAGGAGCTGCTGGATCCTCGCTTCGTACTCCTCCACGAGGCGCCGCTCGAGACGGCGGTGCGCCGTCCGCCCGAAGGGGTCGAGGGGGGTCCCGCGCAGGAAGCGCAGCGCTGCGATGGCGCGGAACACGGGGAGCATGAGCCAGCCGGGGATCTCCCACTTCCGCACGCGCCCCGTCCGCGGGTCGCGCGGGGCCAGAAGGCTGGGCAGGAACTGGGGCGCGAGGTGCACCGAGAGCCGGTAGTCGCCCTCGAACTCGCGCTCGAGCTGGCCCTCCAGGGAGCCGTTCGTGTAGAGGCGCGCCACCTCGTACTCGTCCTTGTAGGCGAGGAGCTTGAAGTACGAGCGCGCCACCGCCTCGGCGAGACGCGAGCCGTCCCGCGCGATCTCCTTCTCGCGCGCCGCCACGCGCTCGACGAGCGCGGCGTAGCGCCTCGCGTACGCCGCGTTCTGGTACTCCGTGAGGAAGGCCGAGCGGCGCGCCACGATCTC
>DASRUS010000160.1:0-8116 GCA_035687825.1 Myxococcota bacterium
CTGCATGTTCTTGTGCCAGGCCGAGATGCTCCAGAGGGAGTCGTCCGCGGCGAGGGCGTCGCGGATGTACGGCGCGTGCTCGTCGTCGCCGTCGCCGAAGGAGCCCGGCGCGGTGAAGACGACGAAGATCCCCTGATAGCGGAACGACGACTGGACGCCGAGGTCCCCCTGCCAGGGGATCCCCACCCGGTTCATGCGCGCCTCGAGGAGGTCCTGGTAGCCGCCGGGCTCGTAGAACATCGCCTCGTCGTGGTTGCCGGCGGACGCGAAGTACGGAAAGTCCGCGCCGAGCACCGCGTCGATCTGGCCGTCCCACGCCGCGGGATCGTTCGCGTAGTCGAAGTCGCCCATGTGGATCGCGGCGTCCGCGCCTTCGTCGCGGATGAGCCGCAGCACCGCCTCGGCGTCGCCACCGAGACCCTGGTCTCCGAGGAAGGCGATCGTGAGATCGACTGGGGTCTCCCCCTCCTGGGCGGCCGCTTGCGCGGCGACGGCGACCAGAAGGAGGAAGGAGAGAAGCGAGGCCAGCACGGCCCGGAGGGGGCTCGCGCCGTCTCGCGCCCTGGTCTGCGAGCGATCGCGCCCGCGTCGATTTCGCGTGTCCATGCTCGTGCGGATCGGTTGCAGCTCGCACGCGCTTCGTAATCGCGATCACGGGAGCCGCGTCTATGCTATGGGCCATGAACTCTTCGCAGGCGGCGCGCGTGCTCCTGGTGCGGGCCGTCGAAGAAACGCACCCCGCATCGCTCGCGAGCGAGGACCTCCTCCAGGCGGCCGTGGAGGCAGGCCCGATGCAGGACGAGTCCGCCTGGCTCGGGCGCCGCGCGAGCTGGCTGGTGGAGCACGCCCTCGGTCCCTGGCGGGCGCTGCTCGCGATGACGGACGCGCTGGCGCCCTCCATCGGGATCGCGTTCCTGCTCCCCTTCGCCGCCGGGCTCGCGACCAACTACCTCGGCCCGGCGGAGAAGATCCACGTCCTCTACAACCCGATCGTCGTCCTCGTGCTCTGGAACGTCTGCGCGCTCGGGTTCCTCGCGCTGCGCACGCTCCGGGGTCGCGGCGCCCCGCGTCCGATGTCGCCCGGGCTGCGCCGCGTGCTGCTCGCCGTCTGGCTGAGGCTCCACCGCCTGACCGCGGAGCCGGGCCCGAGCGCTCACGACCGCTCGCGCGTGGCGAAGGCCTTCGGGTCGCTCTGGGCCGCGTTCGGGGGGCCGCTCTTCGCGCTCGGCGCGCGGCGCCTGCTCCACGTCGCGGCCATCGGGATCGCCGTGGGGGCCGTCCTCGGGATGTACGTGCGCGGCCTCTTCTTCGAGTACGACGTCGTGTGGCGGAGCACGTTCCTGCGCGATCCCGAGACGATCGCGCGGGTGCTGGGCGCCGTACTCGGCCCCGCGGCGGCCCTTGCCGGAAGCCCGCTCCCCGACGCGGACGCGGTGCGACCGCTGCTCGAAGCCGAGGGCGTCGGCGCCGCGCCCTGGATCTGGCTCTACACGATCTCGGCGTTCCTCTTCATCCTCGTGCCGCGCACGGCGCTCGCGGCGCTCGCGTCCCTGCGGCTGCGCCGGCGGCGCGACGACGTCCGCCTGGACCTCGACGACCCCTACTACCGCGAGATCATCGGGCGCGCGAAGCAGGTCCAGCTCGACCGGATCTCGGAGGCCATCACGAGCGACGTGCGAGCCGAGCTCGCGTCGTTCGCGGAAGGCGTGGCGGACTTCGTCTGCGAGCGGCTCTACGACGCCCGCGTGGTGCCGCGCCTGCGCGGGTTCCGCGAGCGGGGCGGGCGGATCGCGGAGCTCGAGGAGTCGATCGCCGCGGAGTGCGGAAGCTTCCAGCCCGAGCTGGAGGAGCACCTGGGGCGTGCCCGGCTCGGGTTCGAGTCCTCGCTCGGCCGGGCCGTGGCCCGCACGATCGGCGCCGAGGTGCGCGTCGATGCGGCGAAGCCGACCGAGGCGCTCCGCGAGACGCTGGGCGGCGCGGCCCGGGAGTCCAGCGACGGATCGCGCTGGATCGGCCAGGCGGTGAACCGCACGATCGGCTCGGCCGTCTCGGGCGGGGTCGCGCTCGTGACCGCGACGCTCTCCGGCGGGTTCGGGAAGTCGCTCGGCGCGGCGATCCTGGTGTCGCTGCTCCACACGACCGGGCCGGTGGCCTTCCTGATCGGCGCGGTCGTGGGGCTCGTCGCGGCGGGCGGCGCCTTCTACCTCGGCCGGGAGCGCACCGCCGCGGCGCTTCGAGAGGTCCGCCTCCCGGCGTGGGCCGTTCGGGTGCTCCTGCGCCGCAGGCGGCTCGAGCGCCTGATCGACCAGGGCCGGGGCCGCTGCCGCGCGGCGGTGAAGGAGCGCATCGAAGCCCAGCTCGAGCCGCTCACGCCGGAGATCGCGCACCAGGTCTGGCTCGAGGTGCGGCCGCTCGTGGCCGAGCGGTACAGGCCGGCCGCAGCACCGTGAGGCCACGCGCGAGCGCGGGTCGCGAAGGCGCGGGACAAGGCCCGCGCCGGAACTTCGTGAGGAGGCTTACAGTCCGCGGGCGGATCGGCCGATGCAGGCGTCATGCGACGCGCTCCCCTGCTCGCGGGTCTGGTCGTCTGCGCGCTCCTCGCCGGCTGCCTCATGCCGCGTGGCACGCCGGTGATCGTGGAGGCGCGCACGGGCCGCTACTGGAGCGGCAACGGCGTGCTCCTCGAGGTCTCCGAGGACCAGCGCCGCTGCCGGGTGGCCGTGCGCAACGCCGGGCTCATCGTCGAGAAGAAGTGGGTAGCCTGCGCCTGGGTCCACGTGCGCTCGGTCCGCAAGTAGCCCCCTCCCCGCCCCCGCGCCTCTTCCCGCGGCCCCTACACGGGGACGCCGCCGCCGCGTAGAATGCCGCCGTGGTCGTCCCGGAGGCCTTCGCGACGCGGCTTCGCACCGCGGCGGCTGTCGTGGTCCTGCCGCCCGTGGTCGTCCTGATCGGGGTGGCTGTGATCGCGCTCGCGCTGGCCGGGGTCTCGAACGCGCGCATCCACCGCCTGTACGTCCTCTACGCGCGCGTCTGCGTGCGCGTCGGCGGAACCCGGCTCTTCGTACGGGGCGCGGAGCGCATCGGGGCGCGGCAGGCCTACGTGGTGGTGCCCAATCACGAGAGCAACTGGGACTCCCCCTGCGTCGTCGCGGCGCTGCCCCGGCTCGTGGTCCGCTTCGTCGCGAAGCAGGAGATCATGCGCATCCCCATCTTCGGTCACGCGCTCCGCGCCACGGGCAACATCCGCGTGGTGCGCAAGCAGACCCGAGGCGACGTGGCGCGCATCCAGGCCGTGATGGGGCAGCGCGACCCCGACGTCTCCATCCTCTTCTTCGCGGAGGGCACGCGCTCGTCCGACGGCGCGTTCCACGGGTTCAAGATGGGAGCGTTCGCCACCGCGCTCGGCCACCGCCTCCCGGTGCTGCCCGTCGGGATCGCCGGCACCCGCCCCATCTGGCCCAAGGGGATCCTGCGGGTGCGGCGCGGCAGCGTGGCGATCGAGGTGGGCGACCCCATCGCCGTGGACGGCCTCGGGCACGACGACCGCGCCGCGCTCCGCGACCGCACCCACGCCGCGGTGGCGGAGCTCCGGGCCCGGGCGCGAGCGCGCCTGCGCGAGCTCGGGGCGGATCCGGAGGGGATCGACTGAACGCCCCCACGGAACACGTGGCGGGGCACTCACCAAGGGGAGCGCTCTTCCACCGGCGTGCCGCCGCGCAGTCCGCTTCGGACCGGCAGCCGGGCGGCAGCTCACGCCGACAGCTCCTCGCCGCGAAACGGCGCCCGGGTCGCGCTGCGATCCGGGTCGCGATCCCCGGGCACGGAGCTTGCTTTGCTCCGCGCAGCATGGAGCGCCGCACCGAACCCCGCATCCGCCGACGCATGGAGTGCGAGGTCCGCTTCGCGGGCTGGCGCCATCGCGGCGTCGTCGTGGACGCGTCGCCGCAGGGGCTCTTCGTGCGCACGGGCGCCCGGCCCACGAGCGCGGCGGAGGTGGAGATCCGCATGCGCCTGCCCGGACGCAGCGACGCGATGCGCCTGCGCGCCGCTCCCGTGCGCATGCAGCTCACGCCTGCGCCGGGGACGGGCGCCCCGCGCTGCGGCATGGGGCTGCGCGTCGTGGAGGCGCCGGAGTCGTACGCCGCCTTCTTCCATTCGGACGCGACACAAGAGCGCTCCCCGGATCGGCGCGGTCCGGCCCGGCGCGCGCCTCTGCGGGAGCGGAGGGGGGCGAGCCGTCCGTCGGGCGACGGCGCGCGCTTCCAGTCGCGCCCGGCGCCGGTGCCGACCCTCGTCCTCGACGAGGAGATCCGGCCGGGTGCGAGCCCGAGCGCGGTCGCGCAGAGCGAGACCGAGGCGCGCGAGCTGCCCCTGATCCAGATGCCCCGGCGCCCGCGCTGCGGCCTCTGCCACCGCGACGACCGCCCGGTGCTCGGCGGCGTGTGCGTGTGGTGCCACGGCCACGAGCGGGGGTAGCGATCCCAACCGCCACCGAACCCCCTATCCTGTCGCGCCCATGGAACGCACTCCCTGGCTCGGCGCCGGCACGCGCGACGATCGGCTCCAGACGCTCTTCCTCGTGCTCGGCGCCGTCTTCCTCGGCAACGCGCTCCTCGCCGAGCTGATCGGCGGCAAGCTCTTCCAGGTCCCCACGCGCTGGCACACCTTCACGCTGAGCGCCGGGATCGTGCTGTGGCCCGTCGTCTTCATCATGACCGACGTCGTGAACGAGTACTTCGGCCGCGCGGGCGTGCGGAAGCTCTCGTTCCTCGCCGCCGGGATCATCAGCTACGCCTACCTCGCGCTCTGGCTGACCCGGCTCGTCCCCGCCGCGGACTTCTCGCCGGTGGACGACGCGTCGTTCAACCGCGTGTTCCTCCAGTCGCAGTGGATCATCGTGGGATCCATCGTGGCATTCCTGCTGGCGCAGCTCATCGACGTGACCGTCTTCTGGATCATCCGCCGCCAGACGGGCCACCGGTTCCTGTGGCTCCGCGCCACCGGATCCACCGTGGTGAGCCAGCTCATCGACACCTTCGTGGTGCAGTTCATCGGGCTCCACCTCCCCTTCCTCCTCGGGAGCCGCGGCCTCGACTTCCCGCAGTTCCTGAACTCCGCCTCGAGCGGCTACGTCTTCAAGCTCGCCGTCGCGATCGCGATCACGCCGATCCTCTACTTCGTGCACGCCGCCATCGATCGCGCCCTCGGCCCGGCGGAGGCCGAGGCGGTGATCGAGACGGTGGCGAGCGGCGAGCGGGCGGACGACGCACGGGTGCTGGAGGGGTGACGGGCGCCGGCGGGGGAGCGCGTGTATCGTCCGCCGGACCGAGGGGGTGCTTTCGTGCGCAAGCTCCTGGCCCGGGCCTTTCTCCGCGCGACGGGCTGGCGCGCCGAGGGCGTCCCGCCCCGCACACCCCGCTACGTGCTCATCGCGGCGCCGCACACCTCGAACTGGGACCTCGCCTACCTGCTCGCGCTCGCGGAGGTCCTCGGGGTCCGCATCTCGTTCATGATGAAGCACACGGTCTTCCGCGGCCCCTTCGGTCCGCTCTTCCGGAGCCTCGGCGGCATCGCGATTCGCCGCGACCGGCGCGAGAACCTGGTGAAGCAGATGGTCGAGGCCTTCGCCTCGCGCGACAGCCTTGCGCTCACGGTGCCCGCAGAGGCAACGCGCGGTCGCGTGGACGTGTGGAAGTCCGGCTTCTACCACATCGCGCGGCAGGCGGGCGTGCCCATCGTCCTCGGCTATCTCGACTACGCGCGCCGCCGCGGCGGCTTCGGGCCGGCCTTCATGCCCACCGGCCGCGTGCGCGATGACATGGACGTGGTGCGCGGCTTCTACGCGGACAAGGTCGCGAAGTACCCCGCGCAGTTCGGCGCGATCCGGTTACGCGAAGAGGAAGACTGAGGCGTCGCGCTCGAAGCGCGCCACGGTCTCCGCGTGCTCCGTGTACGGGAAGCACGCGAACGCCTCCAGGGCCGCGAGGCGGAGCCCGCCTGCCTGCGCCAGGCGCGCCGCGTCGCGGCGCAAGGACTCGACGCCGCAGCTCACGTAGACGAGCCGCTCCGGGGGCGCGGCGCAGAGCGCGTCCACCAGCTCGGGGTCGAGGCCCTTGCGCGGGGGATCGACGATCACGACGTCCGCGCCGTCGAGTACGTCGAGTTTTTTGGCGGCGGGGCCGGCGGCGACGTTCGCCCGCTCCCGCTCCGCCTCGGGCTGCGCCGCGATCCCGAGGGCCAGCCCCTCGAGGGCGTGCACGTTCTCCTCGTTGAACGTGACGCGGGACGCGCGCCCGAGGAGGCCGAGGCCGATGGACCCACAGCCCGCGTAGAGCTCCGCGATCCGCGCCCCGTCCGGGACCCAGTCGTGCACGCGAGCGACCAGGGCGTCGGCGAGGTCGAGGTGGCTCTGGCCGAAGGCGCCGGGGGGAAAGAAGACGTCCGCGCCGCCGATCGTCTCGCGCACGGCGCCGGCACCGTGCAGGAGCCGCCAGTCCGGCCCGAGGATCACGTTCGTGCGCGCCGTGTTCCCGTTCCAGAAGAGCCCCTGGAGGCGCGCTCCGAGCGCAGCCGCGAGGGCTTCGGCGAGGGGCCGCACGCTCGCGGGGTCCGCGTCGTTGGCGACGATCACCACCTGCGCGCGACCGCTCGCGCGCTCCACCACCACCTGGAGCGCGCGCACGAGGCCCGCGCCCGCGACGTCGGACCAGGGCGGCGTCGCCGTGGCGCGGATCGCGGACTTCGCCGCGGCGGCGACCTCGTTCACGAGGGGGTGGTGGATCCGGCACTCCGGAATGTCCACGACGCGGTGCGTCCCCTCCCGGAACAGGCCGAGCTTCGGGGCGCGGGCGCGGCCGCGCACCATGAGGCGCGCGCGATGGCGGAAGCCGAGGGGGGCGCCCTCGACGACGCGGGGTGGGGGCAGCCCCGCACGGGCGGCGAGGTCGCCGAGGCGCGCGAACGCCTCGGGCGCGAGGCCGGGCTCGCCGTAGCGCGGACAGCCCGGGCACGGCGGGCGATGGGGACACGGCGGGATCTCCACCATTGGGTCCCGGCCCGGGCGAAGCCCGGTCCACCCACTCCGCTCGGCTTCGCCTCGCTGCGCGCGCTTCGCGCTTGCCACTCGCGTGTACTCTGTCGGGTATCTCAGAGGCGTTTCTCGGGAACCTCGAGCTGCGATCCCGGCCTATGCCTTCGCGATCACGCGGTCCGCGTAGGCGCGCAGGGCGTCAATCTTTTGGTCGAGCGTCTGCACGTCCTGCTCGTAGGCGTTGCGGAAGCCCACGATCGCATCGGTGACGCCCTTCTCCTCGAGGCGGCGCACGCCGTCGGGCGTGTAGGCGTCGAGCGAGATCACGTGGATCTCGAAGGGCTCGCGCTCGCGCCCGTGCTCGCGGCGGAGCTCGGTGAGGCGGCGGAGCGCGGCGTCGAGGTCCTGGGCCTCGCCGCCGCCCGCGTGCATCCAGCCGTCGGCGATGCGGGCCGCCCGGCGCAACGCCGCGTCGGCGTGTCCGCCGATCAGGATCGGGATCGGCCGGGTGGGGATGGGACAGATCTTGATGGGCTCGAGGTCGTAGTGGCGGCCGTGGAACTCGAAGAACTCGCCCGGTAGCCAGCTCTGGCTCCGCTCGCGTTCCGCGCGCTGAGCGGGGCTCGAGGTGAGGCCGCGCAGGATCGCGATCATCTCCTCCATGCGCGCGCCCCGGTCCTTCCACTCCTGCCCGCAGATCCGGTAGTCCTCGGGCCAGGGGCTGAGCCCCACGCCGAGGGCGAGCCGGTTGTTCGTCAGCACCGCCACCGAGGCGGCGGACTTCGCCACGAGCACGGGCTGGCGGATCGGGAGCTTCACGACGAAGGTCGTGAAGCGCAGTCGCTCCGTCACGGCGCCGAGGGCGGGGATCAGCGAGAAGGGCTCCAGGAAGGGCTTGTCCTCGAGGAACGCCCGGTTCCCGTCTGCGGTGTAGGGGTAGTCGCTCGCGGAGCGCTGCGGGTAGGCGATGCTGTCGGGCACCGTGAACGACGAGAAGCCCGCCTGCTCCGCCGCCACGGCCAGGGGCAGGAGCTGCCCGGGATCGCACATCGACTCGGCGTAGGTGAAGCGCAGCGTCATTCGATG
>DASRUS010000161.1:0-4579 GCA_035687825.1 Myxococcota bacterium
CCGCGCGGCCATGGCCCAGGCGGAGAGCCGCTCGAGCTTCCTCATCACCGCGCGGCGCGGCGAGGAGACGAAGTTCATCCTCGTGAAGCGCGGCGCCCGGCCGGCCACGGCCGAGGACGAGAAGGAAGAGGCCGGCGAAGCGGCCCACGGGCCCGACGAGGGGAAGTAGTCGGCCCTCCGGGGGGCGGGACCTCGGGCCCCGGGCCCTCCGCTAGCCTTGCGCGCGCATGAGCTCGCGCGGCTTCCAGCTCGAGACGGACCGTCTGCGGCTGCGCCCGTGCGCGGGCGCGGATCTCGACGCGCTGCATTCCCTCTTCACGGATCCCGCGGTGCGGCGGTTCCTGTGGGACGATCGGGTGATCGCGCGCGGGGAGACGGCGGGCGTGATCGAGGCGAGCGTCGCGAGCTTCACCTCCCACGGCTTCGGCCAGTGGCTCGCGTTCCCCCGCGAGGGAGACGCTCTCGTCGGCTTCTCGGGGCTGCGCGTGGACGCCACGACGGAGGTCGAGCTCCTGTACGCGCTCGCTCCGCCGCGCTGGGGCCGCGGGCTCGCCAGCGAGGCCGCGCGCGCGGTGCTCCACCACGGCTTCGCGGCGCTCGGGATCCCCCGCATCCTCGCGCGCGCCGACGCGCCGAACGCGGCATCCATCCGCGTCATGGAGCGGCTCGGCATGCGCTTCGTGCGCCGGGGCGTCGAGCACGGGCTCGACACGCTGTGCTACTCCCTCGAGCGCGAAGACTTCGCTCCGGAGGGGGATTGTCCGTCCGCAACGCCTTCTTGAGCCTGGCCGCCCTCCTGCTCGGCGTCCCCGCGCTCTACGTGCTCGGCGCCTGGCTCCACCTCTACGGCGAAGAAGAGCACGCGGGGGAGCCGACCCCCGCGCGCGTGCCCGAGGCGCTGGTGGCCGGGCGCGCGCGCGCGGACGCCCGCGCCGCGGCCGCCCTCACGGTGGGCGAGCCCAAGCAGATCCTGTTCGGCGACCTCCACGTGCACACCACCTTCTCCACCGACGCGTTCCTGTGGAGCCTCCCCCTGGTGAACGGCGAGGGCGCGCACCCCGTGGCGGACGCCTGCGACTACGCCCGCTTCTGCTCGGGGCTCGACTTCTGGTCCATCAACGACCACGCCGAGGCCACGAGCCCGCGCAAGTGGCGCGAGACGAAGCAGGCGATCCGGCAGTGCGACGCCGCGGCGGGCGACCCCACGAACCCCGACGTGGCCGTCTTCCTCGGCTGGGAGTGGAGCCAGGTGGGCCGCGTGCCCGAGGAGCACTGGGGCCACAAGAACGTGATCCTCCGGCAGCTCGCAGACGACGCGGTCCCGGCGCGCCCGATCGGAGCCGCGGGCGTCGCCACCGACGGCCTGCGGGGCACGCTGGGCGGCATGCCGTGGTACGTGCCGCTCCTCGACTTCCCCGAGCGCGAGCGGTACTACGACTTCATCCAGTCCATGGACGAGCTGCGCTCGGTCGAGCGCTGCCCCGAGGGCGTGCCGAGCCCCGAGCTCCCGGAGGACTGCTACGAGTCCGCTGCCACCCCGCGCGAGCTCTTCGAGAAGCTCGACCAGTGGGGCCTCGAGGCGATCGTGATCCCCCACGGCAACACCTGGGGCTTCTACACGCCGCCGGGCTCGACCCTCGACAAGCAGCTCGATCGCGCGCAGCACGATCCCGCGCGGCAGTTCCTGTTCGAGATCATGTCGGGCCACGGGAACTCCGAGGAGTACCGCGACTGGAAGGCGGTCGACTTCGCTCCCGACGGCCGGCCCTTGTGTCCCGAGCCCCGGTCGGACTACGAGCCGAGCTGCTGGCGCGCCGGGGAGATCATCCGGGCCCGCTGCCGCGCCGCGGGTCTGGACGAGGGGGAGTGCGAGTCGCGCGCCGCCGAGGCGCGCCAGCTCCACGTCGAGGCCGGCGTGGCCGGCCAGAACGTCGTCCCCGGCGTCGGGTTCGAGGAGTGGCTCGACGCCGGACAGTGTCGCGACTGCTTCCTCCCCTCGTTCAACTATCGACCGGGCGGCTCCGGCCAGTACGCCCTGGCGCTCGGGGGCTTCGAGGCGTCCGGCGCTCCGCGGCGCTTCCGCTTCGGCTTCATCGCCTCGAGCGACACGCACCGCGCCCGACCGGGCACGGGCTACAAGGAGTTCGACCGCGAGGGGACGACGGAATCCCAGGGCCCGCGCGACGAGACGTGGCGGCGGCGCATGTTCGGCGAGCCCGTGGAGAAGACGCCCCGCGCCACCCGCGTCGACACGCTCGACCTCTCGCGCGGCTTCGCGACGCTGGAGGCGGAGCGGCAGGCGTCGTTCTTCTACACGGGCGGCCTCGCCGCGCTGCACGCCGTCGGCCGCAGCCGCGACGCGGTGTGGGACGCGCTCCGACGCAAAGAGGCGTACGGGACGAGCGGAGATCGGATCCTGCTCTGGTTCCACTGGCTGAACGCCGAGGGCGCGGACGGGACGCTCGCCTCCGTCCCCATGGGCGGCGAGGGGCGCGCCCACGCCGCGCCCCGCTTCGAGGTGCGCGCGGTGGGGGCGCTCCGGCAGCAGGCGGGCTGCCCCGAGTCGAGCGTCGCGGCGCTCGGCCCCGAGGGCCTGGAAAAGCTGTGCAAGGGGGAATGCCATCATCCTACGGATCAGCGCAAGGGGATCACGCGCATCGAGGTGGTGCGCATCCGGCCGCAGCTGCGGCCGGGCGAACCCGTGCGGGAGCTCATCGAGGATCCCTGGCGCACGCTCGCCTGCGAGCCGAGCCCGAACGGCTGCGTGGTCCAGTTCGAGGATCCCGATTTCGCGGCGGCGGGCCGCGACACGGTCTACTACGTGCGCGCCATCGAGGAGCCGAGCCCCGCGGTGAACGCCGGGAACCTGCGCTGCCGGCGCGACGAGACGGGCGCGTGCCTGGAGGTGCAGCCCTGCCACGGCGACTACCGCACCTCGGACACCGACGACTGCACGGAGACGATCGAGGAGCGCGCGTGGTCGTCCCCGATCTTCGTGGACGCGGGGTGAGCGCGGGCCGCAGCGCCTGCCTGGTCCTGGCAGGAATCGGACGCGGTCATCGAAAGCCCGCGCCTCCCGCGACGCCGCCGGGCTATCCTGGCACGACGCCCTTCGCCCGGGTCCCGCCATGAAGACTCGCAGCATCCGCTACTCCCTCCGGTCCTGCGGCCTCGGCTGGCTGCTCGTGGCGGGCACGGAGCGCGGCGTCTGCTTCGCGCGCTTCGGCGAACGGGAGGCGGAGCTCGAGCAGCGGCTGAAGGACGTCTTCTCCTTCGCACCCCTGGAGCGGACCGAATCGGGAGCGGTGGCGGACTGGGCGGCGACCATCGCCGACTACGTGGACGCGCGCAGCGACTCGGCCGAGGTGCCCCTCGACGTGAGCGGCAGCCGCTTCGAGGAGCGGGTGTGGCGCGCGCTCCGCGAGATCCCCGCCGGCGAGACGCGCTCCTACTCGGACGTCGCCCGGCGCATCGGCAGCCCGGGCGCGAGCCGCGCCGTGGGGCGGGCCTGCGCCGAGAACCCGGTCGCCGTCGTGATCCCGTGTCACCGCGTGATCGAGAAGAGCGGCGCGCTCGGCGGCTACGGCGGCGGCGTGAGCCGCAAACGCGCCCTGCTCGAGCGCGAGGTGCTCGAGTAGCGGTCTGGTCGGGTGTGTCGCGGCCTGCGCTCGCTACCCGCTCAGACCGCGGCTCGCTCGCGCCACTCGCGGGCGCGGCGGGTAAACTCCTCAGCGTGCGCGGGCCAGTCGTGGAGCGTGGCAGGGTCGAAGTCCGCCCCGTTGGGCCACACGAGCGTGTGTGCCTCCGGGTCGAGACGCACGGAACGGAACACGTCGGGATCGCGCAGCGGCCCGTACAGCTCGCCCGCGAGCACGGGCTCGAAGTCGATGGCCTGGGCGGTGCCGTCGTCGAAGAGGACCCGGAGGGAGTAGGATCCCACGACCTCGAAGGAGCGGACGCGGACGATCGGATGGGCCATTGCCTACCCTATCGGAGCGGCTCGATCGGCTCCGGCAGCCGACCCGACTGAAGCCGCCCCCAAGCCCTCAGAAGCTCCGCCTGATGGATCTCGGCCCACGCCTCCACCATGCGCCGCTGACGTCGGGGGAGATCCCCTGCCATCACATCGATCGGATCGATCGCGAAGACGGCCACGCGTCCCTGATGATAGGCATGGAAGTGAGGTCGATGATGGGGACCGCCGATCTCGGTGAACATGCGGATGACGATTCCGAAGAAGCGCGACAGCTCCGGCACACGATCTCTCTCGGGACCGGACCGGGTGAGGTCGCGACACCGGCATCGTAGCACCGGCCGGCGGGTTCCCCGCTGGACCGTCCGGTGCAACCGGCTACCCTGTCCAGGTCCCTCCCCCACCCTGCGTCGCGGCGATCCCGGCGCGACGGCGAGCCCGATCCCATGGCAGACCTCGCCCCTTCGGTCCCGAGCGAGCCCACCCGCATGACCGTCGAGCGCTACTTCGGCCTTCTCGAGGCCGGCGTGCTCTCGGAGGACGACCGCGTGGAGCTCCTGGAAGGGGTGATCGTCGCCATGACCCCGCACAACCCTCCGCACGCCT
>DASRUS010000162.1:0-23052 GCA_035687825.1 Myxococcota bacterium
CGCTGCTCCGCACGCTCGTCGAGAAGTTCGCGGGGGGGCCGGTGGGGCTCGAGACGCTGGCTGCGGCGCTGGGCGAGGACAAGGGGACGATCGAGGACCTGGTGGAGCCTTTCCTCCTCCAGGAGGGCTACCTCGACCGCACGCCGCGCGGCCGGATGGCCACACGCCTGGCGCGCGACCATCTGGGCTTGACCGCGGCGTCCGGCCCGCAGGGGAAGCTCTTCTAGCGAGTCCTGCGCGCGAGAGGCCGCTGGGGGCCCTCGAGCGGAGCAAACGAGATTCCCCCGCTCGGCGAGGCTGCGCCGTGTCACTCCTGCGACCGGATTTGTGGCGCCGTACCCGGCAAGAGACCGCGGTTCCAGAGCACGTGGACCTCGCCTCGGGGGTCGTGGGGGTCGAAGATCACG
This sequence comes from Myxococcota bacterium, assembly GCA_035687825.1. Taxonomy (GTDB): domain Bacteria; phylum Myxococcota_A; class UBA9160; order UBA9160; family DASRUS01; genus DASRUS01. The sequence goes on from DASRUS010000162.1 coordinate 408, forward strand.
AGGTCGTCGAGACGGTCGCCGTCGAGGTCGGCCACCCGCGCCAGGTCGCCCGCCGGGATCGCCTGGCGCGCGGCGCGCTCGCCGAAGCGCGGTCCGAGCTCCCCCGCTTCGCCGAGGCGGATCGCGAGGTGGCGGTCCCCCGAGCCGTGCAGGAGGTCGCGGCGGCCGTCGCCGTTCCAGTCGCCCTCCACGGTCGGCACGAGACCCGCCACCCGGCCCGCGTCGAAGTCGAGGGGCAGGCGCAGCTCGCCGCGCCAGGTCTCCACGAGCTCCGCGAGCCCGGAGCCCCGGGTCGCGAAGCAGCGGAGCTCGATCTCCACCTCGCGCGTCACGAGGACGCGGATCAGCTGGACGATCCCGAAGGCGAGCCGCGTCTGGAGGATCTCGCGGCGGCCGTCGCCGTCGAGGTCCTCGACCGCGAGCGCGGCGAGTCCGTCGGCGAGCTCGAGGGAGACCGCGGGCGGCCCGGCGAGGTCCGCTCCCGCGCCGCGGTTCGAGAAGACGTCCGTGCGCGACCGGCTGCCGAGGAGGGTGCCCGTGTTGCGCTGCACGACGAGGTCCGCGAGGCCGTCGGCGTCGAGGTCCCGGGCGAAGAGTCGCACGGAGGTCACCTCGTGGCGCAGCTCCTCTTCCGGAGGAAAGGGGCGGAGGGGGCTGCGCCGCCCGGGCTGGCGCGCGAGCGCGCCCTCCCGCGTGGGGAACACCCAGGCGCCGAAGCGGAAGAGCGCGAACAGATCGTCCGCGCCGTCGCCGTCGTCGTCGGCGAGCTCGAGGCTCGGCCAGCCCACCCGCGAGGTGACGAGACCGAAGTCGGGACCGGCGACCTCCTGGCTCTCGTGCTCGGCGAGCAGCGGCAGGGCGAGGGGCTCGCGCCGCTCGTCGTCGAGGCCGACGAGCTCGCCCCCGTCCACGCGCGGGACGATCGCGACGGGGCTCCCGCCGGCGCCGAGCGGGAGGACGAAGCGCACGCGGTGGAGCGTCCACGTGGGCGGCGGAAGCGGCGCGGGGGCGCCGAGCGCGATGGAACGATCGGGGGCTCCACCGGCGGGATCCACCACCCGGAGCGCATCCGCCGCGAGGAGCACGAGGCGGAAGGCGCCCTCGGCGGGTCCGGGCGCGAGGTCCCAGGCCGCGATCTCCCGCGCCACGGGGATGGCTCCCGCCGGTCGCTCTCCGTAGCGGCGCCCGGCGCCCGCGCGGAAGAAGGCGAGGCTCCGCGAGCTCTCGGGCGGAGCGCCCCGTTCCACCGCGACCACGAGCTCCACCGGGCCGGCCCGGCTTCGGGGGGCGGGCGCCACCTCGGTCGCGCGTCCCTCCACGCGAAGCGTCTGGATCTCGAAGACGTCGGAGATCTCTGCCGCTTCTCCCCTCGGGGCGAGAGTCAGGGCAACCCCGAGAAGGAATCGCGCCGTGCGCCGCACGCGCCGAGTGTCGCGCAGCGGATCGGCTCAAAGCGACCCCGCCGGGTGCCGATGAGGGAGGGTGCCGAGGGGGACGCGCCGTGGCTGGACGCGGCCGCCGCCCTCGCGCCGGAGCCCGCAACCGGGAGGGGCCGTGCGACTCGTGGGAACGCTCCTGGGATTGGGCGCCGCCGCCGTCGGCGGCCTCGGCCTCGTCGTGCATCACGGGCTCCCCTCGGCGGACCTCGCCGCGGCGGCCCTCGGGCTGCTCGCGTCACTTCTCGGTGTCGCCCCCGGCCTCGACGCCGAGCTCGCGCGCGCGTTGCTCGCCGGCCCCGTGCTTCCCCACACCTTCCCGGTCTTCGGCCTGGGACTCGTGGCGACCAGTCTTTGGCCCGGGGGAGCCGCGGGCGAGCCGGGCGCCCGGCGCGGCGGCAAACACAGAGGGTCGAAGATCGAGCGTCAGGCGGAGGCCCTCGCCCGGCGCGGCGCGCGGCTCGAAGCCGCGGACCTCTGCTACGAGCACGGGCTCCTCGATGCGGCCGCCCGCCACTACGAGCAGGCGCAGGAGTGGGTGCGGGCGGCCGAGGTCCGCCACGACCAGAACCGCTTCCTCGAGGCCGCCGAGCTCTACGGGAAGGCTGGGCGCTGGGAGGCCGCGGGCACGATCTGGGCGGCGCAGCGCCAGTTCCAGCGCGCCGCCGAGTGCTACGCGAAGGGCGGCCGCACGAGCGTCGCGGGCGAGATGTACGAGAAGGCCGGGGAGCACGGCCGTGCCGGTGAATGCTTCACCGAGGCCGGCTTCCACCGGCAGGCGGCGCAGTGCTACGTGCGGGCCCAGAGCTGGGAGGAGGCGGCGCGCGCCCTCGAGCGCGTGCTCGAGGAGGAGTCCCCCCGACTCGCCTCGGCGGAGGAGTCGCGCAAGGACCACCGTAAGCTCGTGCTCCAGGCGGCGCGGCTCTACGAAGAGGCCGGCCGCCCGGAGGCGGCGCTCGCCGTCCTCGAGCGCGGCGGCTGCCCGGCGCAGGCTGCGGAGATCGCCATGCGCCTGGAGCAGTTCGCGAAGGCCGCCGAGCTCTTCCAGCGCGCGCGCGACGGTCTGCGCGCGGCGCAGGCGCTGCAACGCCTCGGCGACCGCAAGGCCGCGGCCCGGATGCTGGGCGAGTACCACCGCGATCGGGGCGACGACGAGGAGGCGGCGGCGCATCTCGAAGACGCCGGCGAGCTCCTCGACGCGGGTGACCTCTACCGCAAGCTCGAGAAGCTCGCGAAGGCGGGCGAGTGCTACGAGCGCGCCGGCGACCCCGGCCAGGCCGCCGAGATGTACCGCTTGGCCGGCGACCCGGCCCGGGCCGCGGCGTGCTTCGAGTCGGCCGGCCGGGCCCTGGAAGCGGCGCAGTGCTGGGCCGAGGCCGGCGATCCGCGCCGGGAGGCGGACCTCCTCGTCCGGGCGGGGCGCGCGCTCGAGGCGGGCGAGCGCTACCACGCCCAGGGTCTGCACGACGACGCGATCAAGGTGCTCCAGCAGATCGCGCCCGGGCAGCCGGACTTCGTCGCCGCGGCCGCGCTCCTCGGCGGGATCTTCCGCGCCCGGGGCCTGCACTCCCTCGCCATCAAGAAGCTCGCCCAGGCGACGCAGGGGCGTGAGCCTTCGCGCGAGAGCCTGGGCCTCCACTACAGCCTCGCCACCGCCCACGAATCGGCGGGCGAGCTCGCCCAGGCGAGCGAGCTCTACGAGAAGATCCTGGCCCTCGACTTCCACCACGCCGACGTGTCCGAGCGTCTGGCGCGGCTGCGCGCGGCCGCACCCGCGCCCGCCGCTTCCGCCGGCGAGGCGCGCAGCGAGGCGGCGACGCGCCCGGAGCGGCCGGGGCGCTACGAGGTGCTGGCCGAGCTCGGGCGCGGAGGCATGGGGATCGTCTACAAGGCTCGCGACACGGTGCTCGACCGGGTCGTCGCCTGGAAGGTGCTCCCGGATGCCTTGAAGGAGAATCCGCAGGCGCTGCGCAACCTGCTGCGCGAGGCCAAGGCCGCCGCGCAGCTCAACCATCCGAACATCGTGACGGTCTACGACGCGGGCGACCAGGACGGGCGCACCTACATCGCCATGGAGTTCGTGGACGGCACCACCCTCAAGGAGATCCTGCGCCGGCGCAAGACGATCCCGCTGAACGCGGTGGTGGTCATCCTGAGCCAGATGTGCGAGGCCCTCGCGTACGCGCACGAGAAGAAGATCGTGCACCGCGACGTGAAGACCGCGAACACGATGTGGACGCGCGACCGCAAGGCCAAGATCATGGACTTCGGCCTCGCGAAGGTGGTGGAGGAGGTGCGCAACCACACGACCCTCGTCTCCGGGACTCCGTACTACATGAGCCCCGAGCAGACGCTCGGGCGCAGCGTCGATCAGCGCACCGACCTGTACTCCCTCGGCATCACGGCCTTCGAGCTCGCGACGGGGGTGCTGCCGTTCCGCGAGGGCAACGTTCCCTACCACCACGTGCACACGCCCGCGCCCGATCCGCGCGAGCTCTGTCCCGAGCTTCCGGCGGCGCTCGCGGCGGTGATCTCCCGCTGTCTGCGCAAGGATCCGGCGGAGCGCTACGCCTCGGCGCGCGAGATCGCGAGCGAGCTCCGGTCCCTGGCGCCCACCGGGAGCCGGGGTGGGCGGCCCCAAGGCTCGTGACGATCCGGTCACGAGCGTGACGGGCTCGTCACCGGAATGGTGATCCTTCTCTCTTCCCCTCGGGGCGATCGGCTCAGGAGAAAGCAAATCTCCCCGCAACCGGGCCAATGCAAAATGAGATTTGGATCACAATCCCGAGGGGGCCAGCGCCTGATAGAGTGGCATGGAGCTTGCTTCGGTGTGAGCCAGCCCTAAGCGGGCCCAGTGCTGATGGGGGGAGGCGTGCCGCGACAGCGAACCATCGCAGAGACGATCTCGTGCACCGGGATCGGTCTTCACACGGGCGCCCCCGTCCACCTGACCCTCGAGCCGGCGGCCCCGGGCAGCGGCGTCGTCTTCGTGCGCGCCGACCTCGCCCACCCGGTCGAGATCCCCGTGCGGCCCGACGCCGTCGTGGGCGCGTCGTTCGCCACGACGCTCGGCTGCGGCGACGTGACGGTGAGCACCGTCGAGCATCTCCTCTCCGCCCTCTACTGCCTCGGCATCGACAACGTGCGCGTCGAGGTGGACGGCCCCGAGATCCCGATCATGGACGGGAGCGCGGCGTCCTTCGTGTTCCTGATCCGCGCGGCCGGGATCCGCGAGCAGGCGACAGAGCGCCGACGGCTCCGCGTCCGCAAGTCCTTCGAGATCCGCGACGGCGAGCGGCGCGTCCGCGTCGAGCCCTCGCGCTCGCTCAAGATCTCCTACGCGATCGACTTCGCGCATCCCTCGGTGGGGCGCCAGGCGATCCGCAGCCTCGTCCTCTCGGACGGGAGCTTCGAGCGCGAGATCTGCCGCGCGCGCACGTTCGGTTTCCTGCACGAGGTGGAGGCGCTCTGGCGCTCGGGCCTCGCGCGCGGCGGATCGCTGGACAACACGGTCGTGCTCGACGCCCAGCGCGTGCTGAACCGCGACGGGCTCCGCTGGCCCGACGAATTCGTCCGCCACAAGGTGCTCGACCTGGTGGGCGACCTGGCGCTCCTCGGCGTGGGCCTCGAGGCCCACGTGCAGGTGGAGCGCGGGGGCCACGCCCTGCACCAGAAGCTGGTGAGCGAGATCCTCTCCCGTCCGGAGCTCGTGCGCTGGATCGGCGGCAAGGCCCGCCCGGAGCCCGAGCCGATCTCCGTCCGCGAGCCCGCCGAGGCGCGGCTCTAGCTCCACACCACCCCGTGCCCCGCGGCTCCCGGCCCTCACGATGAGCAACGGCTCGCGTCGATCGTTCTGGGAAATCGGGCTTCAGACCCTCGTGGTCGTGCTCGTGCCGCTCACCGTCGCCGGCATGGGTTGGTACTGGACCCGCTGGCAGCAGAACGTGAACGACCTGAAGAGCATGATCGATCTCGTGACCGACAAGTCGCCCGAGAAACAGAAGTACGGCATCGCGATGTTCGAGTACCTCGCCAAGAAGGACAAGGTGCCGGTCGAGTTCATCGCTGCCCAGATCGACTACGTGACGTCGGCCGAGAACCCCGAGCTCCTTCCGATGCTCGAGGTGGCCATCCTGAGCGCGTCCAAGGAGAACCCCGCGCTCGCGGACGCCTACCGCGCGGCGCTCGACCGACGGCCGTCCCGGGTCTTCGTCCACGTGCCCAACGAGCAGATCTACGCCTGCATCGTGAAGCTGCGGGACAGCTTCAAGGACGACGACAAGGCCGCCATCCGCTTCCCGGCCGTCCGGAAGTTCGCGGGCTTCGCCGACTCGGACCAGGAGCTCCGCTTCTTCCACTCCGAGGACCAGGCTCGCGCCGAGCAGATCGCCGGGCTCTTCGTGACCCTCGGGCTCGACCTCGCGGTGAAGGATCTCTCGGCCACCCGATGGGCGGCGGCCAACGCGTCCAACAGCTACGAGCTCTGGTTCAGCGGCAAGGCCATTCCGTCGATCTGCCAATAGCCCGCAGGCTAGGGATCGCAGGGATCCCTCACTCGTTCTCTTCGAGCTCCCGGGCGAGCTCCGCGGTCGCGCCGGCGTTCGTGAACACGATGCCCATGCCGGGGGCCTGCGCGCCCGCGCCCTGGGCGCCCGCGACGTGCGCCCACGCCACGCGGGACTCGATCTGGTGGATGCGCCCCGAGCTCGGCAGGCGGAAGCGGACCTTGAAGATGGAGCCCGGCGGCAGCGGTTCCTCGCTCTCGATGAAGAGGCCGCCGGCGCCGAGGGTGGTCGCGTACTCGCAGCGCACGCCGTCGGGCGCGACGTAGTCCACGAGCACGCGGACGGTGCGGCGGCGGAAGCGGCGCCGGTTCTCACGGGGGGGCTTTCGCATGGGGGGATCTCCTGATCAGGCAGCCTTCACGAGGGCATGGCACAGCTGAGCACGATCCGGCGCACGAGGGCCCGGGCCTCGGGACAGCGCTCCACGAGCGGCCCGAGGTCGGCTTCGGGCGCCGGACGACGCCCCGGCTCGTCGCCGAGGAGCGCGAGGAGGGCGGTGCGAAGCGTCTCGCCCGTGCGCCGCAGGGCCTCGGCGGCGGCGAGGGCGCGGAGCTCCGCGCGCCAGGCGGCGAAGTCGATGGACGCCAGCGCCCCCGCCGTGATGCCGCGATCCTGGAGCACGCGCTCGAGACGCCGACGCGTGCGGCGTCCGAGGGCTGCGGCGAGGGCGCTCCCGAGCGGGCCCTCACCGCCCGTGGAGTCCACGTCCACGGCGAGCCGGGCCACGGCGGCCACGAGCGTTGCCAGCTCCTCGCTCGCGAGCGAGCCGAGGCCCGGCGCGGAGAGCTCGGCCTCCGACGCCGCGACGCGTGCGCGGAAGCGCGCCACCGGATCCTCGGTCGGGCGCTCGAACCCGCCGGACGAGGCAAGCAGCGCCTGGCCGATCTCGGCCGACGCCCCGCGCACGAGCTCGCGGGCGCACTCGAAGAGGGGGTCGTCGAGGGACGGCCCGGGAGGGGGCGCCACCACGGCGGACGCGCGCTCGCGCTCGTCGGGGGAGGCGACGCCCAGGGCGCGCAGCACGGCGAGTCCCGCGGCCTCGGCCCCGGGGCTTCGCGCGGCCGCGAGACGCACCAGCGTACGCAGGGAGGTCACGCGGCACGGGCTCTCGGCGAGGATCGTCCGGTGCAGGGCCAGCGCTTCGGCGCGGTGCTCGGGGCAGTGTCCGAGGAGATCCGCGAGCGCGAAGCGGGCCTCCATCAGTTGGGGGCGCCGGGCGAGTGCGCGGCGATAGGCGTCGATCGCTCCGGGCACGTCCTCGAGGGGTCCCGCCCGGAGGCGGCCGAGCTGGTAGAGCACCGCGGCGAGACCGGGCGGGTCGGCGGACTCCGCGTCCGCGAGGAGGCTCAGCACCTCCGCGCCGGCCCGCCACTCCCCGAGGCTCCGGTACAGGCGCGCGCTCGCGAGGCCGGCGTCGAGGCGTGCGGGATTGCGCCGCGCCACCTCGCGATGGGCGTCGGCGGCGGCGTGGCGCTCGCCCACGCCCTCCAGGGCTTCCGCCCGAAGCGCCGCGATCTCCGCCGACTCGGCGCCTTCGCCCGCGTTCGCGAGAGCCTCGTTCGCGACGGCGAGGGCGTCGGCGGCGCGCGCCTCGCCCGCCAGGCGGCGCACCAGGAGGAGCCACGCGGACCCCGACGCCGGGTCGAGCCGGGTAGCCTCGCGGAGCCAGCTCTCGGCGCGGGCTGCGAGGCTCGGCTCGCCGAGGGCGAGCCGAGAAATCTTCTCGAGAATTCTAGCTTTTTCGATCGGATCCGTTGCAGAGCTCGCGTGAAGCTCGAGGGATTGAACGGCCTCGGGGACACGCCCGGCCCCCTCGAGGAGCCTCGCCCGGATCGCGAGGATTTCCCGGCGCGACGCGTCGAGCCCCCGGGCCTCCTCGCAGGCTGCGAGCGCCTCCTCCACGCGGCCCATCTCCTCGAGCGCACGCGCGCGCAAGACGACGAGGCGGGCGCGCTCGGCGGCGTCGCCCGAGGGCGACGCCAGGCGTCGATCGAGGAGTGCGAGCGCCCGATCCGGCTCGCCCCGCTGGAGGGAGAGCTCGCCCCACGCCGCCAGGCCTTCGAGGTCTCCCGGGGCGGCGTCGAGGAGCGCCTCGAAGAGCTCGGCGGCCGCGCTGACGTCGGAGCGCGCGTGCGCCGCACGTCCCCCCGCGCGCGCGAGCTCCGCGCGCTCCGCGAGCTCGAGCTCGCGGTTCGAGCCGTCGAGCTCGAGGGCGCGGAGCGCAGCGCGGGCGGCCGTCTCGAGCTCGCCCGCGACGCTGGCGCGGAGCGCGAGGGCGGCGTGCGCGCGGATCGACGCGGGGTCTCGCCCGGCAGCGCGGACCAGGAAGGCGAGCGCCCGCGCCGGGTCCTCACCGGCCACCGCCTCGGCAGCGGCGCAGAGGCGCTCCACCGCCTGACCGGCGGCGACGAGCTCTGCGGCGCGCTCGAGGGCGTCGGCGCGTCCGGCCGCATCGCCCGCTGCGGCCCGAAGGTTTGCCACCGCATCCCACGCCGGAGCGCAGCCCGGGTCGAGCCCGACCGCGCGCTCGGCGCGCAGCAGCGCCTCCGCGTCGTGGTCGAGCTCTGCCAGGGCGACCGAGAGGCGCAGCTCGTCCAGCGCCCGGGCGCCGGCCCGGGGATCGTCGCACCAGACCGCGAAGAGCGCGGCGAAGCGGTCCGGGTCGCCGCTCGCGAGGGCGAGCTCGGCGAAGGCGAGCTGATCCGGGGGCTCGAGGGGGGCGATCCGCGAGGCGGCCTCGAAGGCGCGGAGCGCCCGGCGCGGATCGTGCGTCCGGTCGCGGGCGAGGGCGGCCACGCGCAGCCAGACGCTCCGGCGCCGCTCGGGCTCAGCCTCGCCGAGCGTCTCGACCTCGCTCTCGTAGAAGTCGAGGGCGCCCCGCCAGTCGTCCATGGACTCGAAGAGCTCTTCCAGGGCGCGAAGCGAGGCGAGGTCGCCGGGCTCGGCCTCGAGGGCGCGGGCGAAGGCCCGGCTCGCGCGGGTGGTCGATCCGAGATCGCGCCAGGCGATCCCACCCACCCGGCGCAGGATCGTCGCGCGCGCGGCCGGGGGGAGCGAGGCATCGTGCTCGACCTCGCCTTCCAGCGCCCGGGCCAGCGCCTCGGGATCGCCGAGGCGCTCGGCGCAGCGCCGGAGGCCGCGCAGAGCGTCGAGGCGAGCCGGATCGACTGCGAGCACCCGGCCGTAGGCCTCGGCGCCAGCCGCAGGGCGGCCGAAGCGCTCTTCCTCCAGGCGCGCGAGCTCGAGCCAGCCCGCGCTGTCGCGCGTCTCCCGGGCCAGATGGTGGGCGAGCCGATCCGCGAGCTCGACCGTGTCGCCGGTCGCGCGGAGCCGATCGAGGAGGGTGGCTTCCGCTCGCGTGCGATCCTCGGCGGCGATCGCCTCGCCGTCCGCGAGAGCCCGCAGGTGGACGAGCTCGCGCGCGGGGTCCGCGAGCTCGCGCCCGTAGAGGCGGGCCAGCTCGCCCTGGAGGTCTGCGCGTCGTCCGGCCAGGGATCCGTCCTCCGGGTCGAGGCCGAGGAGCTCCTCCTCGGCGACCCGCGCGAAGTCCGACGGGCGTCCGGCCGCCCGGTACGCGGCGCCGAGCGAGCGGAGGAGCTCCCCGCGCTCGAGCTCCCCCTCGTCGGGGTGCCCGAGCGCCTCCTCGAGGACCCGGGCGGCCTCCGCCGGCTCGCCGAGGGGGCCGGCGAGAAGCCATGCGCGTGCCCGCCGGGCGGCGTTGCGCTCACCGGGCTGGAGCAGGCGGGTCAGGGACTGGAGAACGTCCGCGCGCGCTCGGGGTCGATTCGTCAGGGAGTTGAGTCGATCGAGCTCATGTAGAACCTGAAGATCTCCCGGGGCGCAGGTCAGGGCCTCTTCCAGCGCCCGGGTGGCCTCGACGGGGAGACCGAGACCGCGTTCGAGGACCTCTGCCCGCCCGGCATGGAGCTCGCGCCGGCGCCCGGGCGGCCCACCGAGAGCGAGCTCGGCCTCGAGCGCGCGCAGGCGCGCGTGGGGGCGGTCCGCCGCGCCATGGATCTCCGCGATCCGAGCGAGGGTCGCGGCGTCGGCGGGCTGCTCCCGTCGCAGGCGCTCGAGCCACGGCAGAGCCGCCTCGTCGCCGAGCCGCCGGGCGGCGAGCGCCGCGGCTTCCTGGAGCACGCGGCCGCGGTCCTCGCCCGTGGCCTCGTCGGCCTCCAAGTGGAGGAGGTCGAGGACCTCGCGCCAGCGCGCCTGGGATTCGAGCACCTGCCGCAGACCCCGACGCGCGGCCCCGTCCCGGGGCGCAGCGAAGAGGGCCGCGCGGAACGCGGCGAGGGCGTCCTCGGGCCGGCCGAGGACTTCCGCGAGCAGCGCGCCCTTGCGCGCGAGAAGCGCTGCGCGCACCCCGGGCTCGCGCGTCCGCCGGAGCGCGGCGTCCAGGAGCGCAGCCAGGAGCTCGTGCTGGCCCAGCTCCGCACTGAGCTCGATCGCTCGCGCGAGTGAGCCGGCGTGACCGGGGTCGAGGTCGAGGATCCGACGCTGGTGGACGAGGGCGGCCGCCGGGTCGCCGAGCGGTCCCGCGCGCAGCTCCGCGAGCTCCGCCCGCAGGGGGATTTCGTCGCGGCCGCCGACCCGGGCGAGCTCCTCCTCGAGGAGCCTGGAGAGGGGCTCGGCCTCGCCGAGGCTGCGGTAGAGCTCGCAGAGCGCGCTCGAGGCCGAACGGTCGCCGGGACGCTGGACGAGCGCCTCGGCGTAGGCGCGGGCGGCCTCGGCCTCGCGACCCTGGCGGCGCAGGGCCGCGCCGAGGCGAAGCTGCCACTCGGCGCGCTCGCCGGGGAGCTCGCACGCTCCGGCCGCGCGCTGGCAGAGCTCCACCAGATCCTCGGATCTCCCGGTGCGCTCGTAGAGCGCGGCCAAGGGCTCGGCCACGAGGAGGAGGGCCGCGTCGTCGCGGAGCGCGGGCTCGAGGGAGGCGAGGGCGCCCTCGGCGTCGCCGAGCGGACCGGCTCGCAGGCTCGCGATCCGGAGCCGCAGCGAGAGCGAGCAGCGTCCGTTCGCCGGGTCGTCCTGCGCCTCGAGGATCGCGAGCTGCGGCTCTAGCACCGCGAGGAGCTCCGCGTGACGGCCCTCCGCCTCGAAGCGCGCGGCCAAAAAGTTTGCCGCCTCGGGCTGGCCGGGCGAGAGCTCGAGGACCCGGCGGTAGTGCACCTCGGCGCGCCCGGGATCGCCCCCTCGGCACAGGGTGGCGGCGCGGGAGCGCAGGCGGACCTCGCGCTCGGCGTCGGGCTGCGTCGCGAGCTCGGCCTCGATCACGCGGAGCAGCTCGGCGGGCCTCGCGTCCTCGTCGTAGAGAAGGGCGAGCCGCCGCCAGAGCTCGGCGCGCCCCGGAGCGAGACGGGCCGCGGCTTCGAGGTGGGCGAGGGCGCCCGCGCGATCGGCGAGCCGGTCGAGGGCGAGCGCCGCGATCCGTTCGTGGAGCTCGCGCGCGCTCCCGGCGTCGCCCGGGTCCAGGCGCGCTTCCAGGCGCGCGCGCAGGGCGGCCCACTCGCCGCGCCGCTCGAGCAGCGCCCCCAGACGGTCCTCCGCCACACTACGCACGTCGGTGTCGGACGCGGAGTCGGCGAGCGCCGTCAGGGCCCGGCGGGCCTCCTCCGCGTCGCGGAGCCCCCTCTCCACGAGCTCCGCCCGCTCGAGGAGGATCCGCTCCCTCGCGGCCGCGTCCCCGGCGCGCGCGGCGCGCTCGGCGAGGAGCGCCGCGAGACCGCGCAGGTCGTTCCCGGCGCGCAGCGCCGCCTCGAGGCCGCGCTCGGCCCGGCCACAACCCGGATCGCCCGCGAGCACGCTGCGGAAGATCTCGGCCGCGGGGTGCGGGCGGTCGAGTCGCTCGAGCAGGAGCTCGCCCCGGCGCAGGTCGAGCGCCTCGGCCCGGGGATCGCCCGCGGCGAGCGCGGCCCGCCGCCGGCCGAGGTGTTCGGCGAGCTCCGCATCGCAGCCGCGACGCACGAGGAGCGCCTCCAGCCGCTCCTCCACGTCCGGCGGCGGGTTCGGCTCCGCGGCCAGGCGTCGGAGCGTCGCGCAGGCTCCTTCCAGATCGCCGAGGCCGTCGGCGAGCAGGCACGCGAGGGCGTCGAGGCGCGCCCCACGGCGGGACGGCTCCTCACGCTCGGCGAGCTCGCGGTGGACCTCTGCCAGCTCGCGCAGTCGGCCGGCGCGCTCCAGCAGATCCGCCAGCGACTCGAGCGTCCCCAGGTGCCCCGGCTCGGCTTCGAGCGCGGCCCGGCACCACGCGACGGCGCGGTCGTCGTCGGCGAGGGCGCGGTGGAGCTCCGCCAGGCGCCGCCGGTTCGCGGCCCGCTCCTCGGGCGCGCACAGGAGATCGAGCTTCTCGAGCGTGGCGGCGAGCCCCGCCGGATCGTCGAGGAGCTCCTGGAGCCGCGCGCAGGTGGCGTGCGCGGACGCGTCCTCGGGCGTCGCGGCCGCGAGCCGGTCGGCCCACATGAGCGCCTCCTCGGCGCGGTCGCTCGCCTCGAGCAGCCGTACGATCTCGCGCAGCAGGTGGACGCGGCGTGCGGGCTCGCTCGCGATCGCCACCTCGCGCTCGTAGGCGCGCAGGATCGTCTCGCCGTCGCCCTGCCGGAGGGCGACCCGTTCGAGGCCGCGCAGCGCGGTCTCGCAGGCCGGCTCCCGAGTCAGCGCGGCCTCGAAGGCTCGCACCGCGCCGTCGGGGTCCTGGAGCCGCTCCGCCAGCACCTCGCCGAGGGCGCAGAGCACGTGGCTGCGCTCGGCCTCCGGACCGCGCTCGGCCGCGCTCTCCAGGTGCGTGCGCAGGGCGTCCCATGCCTCGGCCTTGCCGAGCACCCGCTCGATCGCCGCGCTGAGGCCGCCGAGGGAGGGATCCGCGTCGAAGGCGCGCCGGTAGGCGTCCCAGGCCGGACGAGGCTCGCTCCGGTCGCTCTCGAGGAGCGCGCCCAGCTCCGCCAGCAGGACCGCCCGGGCCCGGGGCTCCTCCGCCAGGGCGGCTCGCCGTTCGAGGATCTCGAGCCGCTCCTCGGGACGTCCTGCTCGGGAGAGGTGCCCGTCCAGCGCCGCGAGGACGAGGGGCTCCTCCGCCGGGGTCGCGCGCCCGAGGGCGAGCCGGGCCCGCTCGACGGCGTCTTCGTGGGCTCCCCGCGCGGCGGCGAGCGTCGCGAGCTCGAGGAGCGCCGCGACGGAGAGCGCCGACGCGTCGAGCGCGAGGGCGCGCTCCAGGTGCCGCGCGAGCTCGTCGCGATGGCCCGCGAGCCGCTCCACCTCGGCCAGGGCGAGCTGCACCTCTGCGCGCTCGGGCGCGATCTCCTCCGCGCGGCGGTACCAGAGACGCGAGGCGTGCGGATTGCGCAGGCGCCGCAGCTCGAGCTCCCCCGCCTCCAGGGCGATCGCGAGGCGCTCGGAGCCCTCCGCCGCGAGCCCGAAGCGACGCTCCTGGAGCTCGGCCACCATCGGCCACTGGCCGCGGTCGGAGGCGAGCGTGACGAGGGCGTCGAGGGCCTCCCGGCAGCGCGGGTTCTCGGTGAGCGCCCGGCGGTAGGCCTCGAACGCGCGGTCGGGCTGGCCCAGGGGGCCCGCGAAGAGCTCCGCCAGGGCCAGCAGGATGGGCGCACGCTCCGTCCCGGTGACGCGCTCGAGGAGCGCTGCCCACACCCGCGCGGCCTCCTCGGCGCGGCCCAGCGCGACGAGGCAGCGGGCGCGGCCGGACGCGGCGGCCTCCGCGCCCGGGGCGGACTCGAGCGCGCGGTCGAAGTGGACGAGGGCCTGCGCCGCATCGTTCATCCGCTCCGCCCACACCTGTCCGAGCTCGGCGTGGAAAGCCGAGGCCTCGTAGGGGTGCATGGGGAGCGCGCCCTCGACCTCGGCCACCTGGAGCACGAGCTCCCACTGGCCCCGGGCGCCGTAGATCCGGCGGAGCTGGCGGAGCGCCGGGCCGAAGCTCGGCTCGAGCTCCACCGCCTGCCGATAGCGCTGGAGGGCCCGGGCCGGATCGCCGCAGCGCTCCTCCAGGATCTGGCCGAGCCGGAAGAGCAGCCGCACGCGCTCGGCGCCGCGCTGGCGCAGCGCCGGCGCCTCGAGGCGCCGCGCGTAGAGGAGCGCGAGCTCCTCCCACTCGCTGGCGAGGAAGTGGTGCTCCTCCAGCGCCTCGAAGGAGAGGCTGCGCGCCGGATCCGCGTGGAACTGCTCTCGGTGGCGCTCGAGCGCCCGGGTCACACCCTCTCCCACGAAGCCCCCGCTCCCCGCCCCGCGTGCGCAGGGCGCAGCGCGGACGAGCGCCGGGCGCGGATCGACCGGCCCCCCGCTCATCGTCGGAATCGGGGGCCTCCTTGACCCCCGGGGCGGGCTCGTCCTGGCCCTGGGGGCCTCCACCCTTCCTCAACCTGGGCCAAGCTTTCGCCGTTCGGTTGACGGCCGGGGTCGGGTCTGATTTGTTGATCCCGGCGGTCAGCCGTCGGGCCCGTGCCTCCGCCCTCTCCTCCCCGGGCCTTGCGATCCCCGTCCGGCGTCGAGGCGCCCATGTCGAGCCCGCACAGCCCGAGCCCGGATCAGCCCGGGGCCGACGCACGCACGGCCCGCGCCCCCCTTGCGGGGGGTCGCCCGTCCGCCCGGGTCTTCGGCGCGCCCGCCGGCGACCCCGCCCAGGGTCCCCTCGATCTCCCCCTCGCGGAGCGGCGGCGGCGGCGGCGGGAGCTCTGGCTCGCGGCCTTCGTCGTGGCGGCGATCGCGCTCGGCGTGGTGCTCGAGCGGCGCGTGGAGTACACGCAGGCGCTGCCCTTCGGCCCTGGCGTCCCGTTCTTCTTCCTGAACGCGCTCAACGTGATCCTGATCGTGCTCCTCGTCTACCTCGTGGCGCGCAACTTCGTGAAGCTCGTCTTCGAGCGCCGCCGCGGCATCCTCGGCGCGCATCTCAACCTCAAGTTCGTCACCGCCTTCATCCTGGTGGCGACGGTGCCCACCGCGGTGCTCTTCTTCGTCTCCTCCTCCCTCGTCACCGTCTCCATCGAAACCTGGTTCAGCCTCCAGGTGGACCGCGCCCTCGAGCAGAGCCGCGAGGTGGCGGAGTCGTACTACGAGGCCGCCTCCGAGAACGCGCTCCACTACGGCGAGCAGATCGCCGAGCAGATCCGCCGCCAGCGCCTGCTGCGCCCCGAGGACCACGCCAAGCTCGAGGTCTTCCTCCAGCAGAAGCAGCGCCAGTACAACCTCGGGCTGATCCAGGTCTTCCACGCCACCGACGGCGGCATCGTGACGCTCGTCAACCCCGAAAACCCCGCGGCGAGCTTCGCGGCCGCGGAGAGCGAGCTCGTCCGCTCGGCGCTCCACGGGGTGGCGTCGGCCCGCGAGGAGGACGCCGGGGGGAGCGACGTGATCCGGGGGGCGGTGCCGATCCGCTCGTCGGACCCCGCGCGCGCGGACGAGGTCGTGGGCGCGCTCGTCGTGAACTACCTGATCCCCGTGCCCGTGGCGCGCAAGGTGAGCGAGATCCGCGCGGCGCTCGACGACTACCGCCGGCTCCAGCCGAGCGCGGGGCACATCTCGAACGTCTACCAGCAGGAGCTCGTCCTCTTCTCGCTGGTGATCGTGCTCTTCGCCGTGTGGTGGGGGTTCCGCATGGCGAAGGGCGTCACGGGGCCGATCCGCGCGCTGGCGGAGGGCACCGCGGAGGTGGCGCGCGGCAACCTCGACGTGGTGGTGGAGACCACCTCCGACGACGAGGTGGGCTTCCTGGTGCGCTCGTTCAACAAGATGACCCACGACCTGCGCGAGGCGCGCGCGGGCGTGGAGCGCTCCAACGCCGAGCTCGAGCAGCGGCGCCGCTACATGGAGATCGTGCTGCGCAACATCGGCGCGGGCGTGATCTCGGTGGACGCGGAGGGGCGCATCCACACCATCAACCCCTCGGCTCAGCGCCTGCTGGGAGTCCCGCCGGGCGTGGGCCTGATCGGCCACAAGGTGGAGGAGGTGCTGACGCGGCCCGAGCACGTCGAGCTCGTGCGCGAGTTCGGGCGCGTGCTGCGCCCGGGCGTGCGCGAGAGCCTGCGGCGCCAGGTGCAGATCCCCCTCGGCGACGAATGGCTCACGCTGCTCGTGACGGTGACGCTGCTCCAGGACGACGACGGGCGCTCGCTCGGCACCGTGGTGGTCTTCGACGACTACTCCCAGGTCGTGCGCGCGCAGCGCATGGAGGCCTGGCGCGAGGTGGCCCGGCGCATCGCGCACGAGATCAAGAATCCGCTCACGCCGATCCAGCTCTCCGCGGAGCGCATCCGCCGGCGCTTCCGCGACCGGCTCGCCGGGCGCGCCGAGGACGCCCGCGTGCTCGACGAGTGCGTGGGCACGATCGAGAGTCAGGTGGAAGGGATCAAGCTGCTGGTGAACGAGTTCTCGAACTTCGCGCGGCTGCCCGCGGCGAAGCCCCGGCCCGACGACCTGAATCGCCTCGTCGAGGAGGCGCGCGCGAGCTACAAAGGGGTCGAGGACGTCGTGCTCACCACGGACCTCGATCCGCAGCTCCCCACCGTCGAGCTCGACCGCGACCAGATCCGGCGCGTGCTCACGAATCTCATCGACAACGCCATCGCTGCGGTGCGCGAGCAGCGCGAGCGCGATCCCGCGGCGGGAGCCGGGCGCGTGGAGCTGCGCACCGTGCACGACGCGCCGCTGCAGGCGGTGCGGCTCGAGGTCGCGGACGACGGCACGGGGATCGCCGTGGAGCACCGCCGTCGCATCTTCGATCCGTACTTCTCCACCAAGGACCACGGCACGGGCCTGGGGCTCTCCATCCTGTCGCGCATCGTGGCGGACCACGGGGGCTACGTCCGGGCCCACGACAATCCACCCCGGGGCACGCGCATGATCGTGGATCTCCCGGTGGCGAGCCGCTCGTGAGCCGCGTGCTGGTCGTGGACGACGAGGAGAGCATCCGCCGCTCCCTGGCGGGGCTGCTCTCCGACGAAGGCTTCGACGTCGCCACCGCGAGCGAGGGCGAGGCCGCGCTGCGCGAGGTCGCCGGCCGCGACGGCGCCGACCTCGTGCTCCTCGACATCGCCATGCCCGGCCGCGACGGCATCGAGATCCTGGAGGAGCTGCGCGCGACGCGGCCGGAGCTCCCGGTGGTGATGATGACGGGACACGGCACCATCGAGACCGCGGTGCGGGCCACGAAGCTCGGCGCCTTCGACTTCATCGAGAAGCCGCTCTCCGTGGACAAGCTCCTGCTCACGATCCAGCACGCCCTCGACCAGACGCGGCTCGAGCGCGAGAACCGGCGCCTGCGCGCGGAGTCGCTGCGTGCCCACGAGATCCTGGGGGAATCCGAGCCGATCCGGAGCCTCAAGGAGCAGATCGAGCTCGCCGCCCCCACCAACGGCTGGGTGCTCATCTCGGGGGAGAACGGCACCGGCAAGGAGCTCGTGGCGCGGCAGATCCATCTGCGCAGCCGGCGCGCGAGCGGGCCCTTCGTGGACGTGAACTGCGCGGCGATCCCCGAGGAGCTGATCGAGTCCGAACTGTTTGGCCACGAGAAGGGCGCCTTCACGGGCGCCATCGCTCGCAAGCGCGGCAAGTTCGAGCTCGCGAACGGCGGCACGCTCTTCCTCGACGAGATCGCGGACATGAGCCTCAAGACGCAGGCCAAGATCCTGCGCATCCTCCAGGAGAGCTCCTTCGAGCGGGTGGGCGGCACCGAGGCGATCGCGGTGGAGGTGCGCGTCATCGCGGCGACGAACAAGGATCTCGAGAAGGAGATCGCCGCGGGGCGCTTCCGCGAGGACCTCTACTACCGCCTGAACGTGATCCCGTTCCACGTGCCGGCGCTGCGCGAGCGCCGCGAGGACGTCCCGGTGCTGGTGGAGGCTTTCGTGGGCGAGTTCTGCGCCGAGGCGAGCGCGAAGCCGAAGACGGTGACCGCCGGCGCGCTCGCCGTGCTCCAGCGCTACCCGTGGCCGGGCAACGTGCGCGAGCTGCGCAACCTGATCGAGCGGCTCGTGCTGATGACGCCGGGGACGAAGCTCGGCGCCGAGGATCTCCCCGCGACGCTCCAGGCGGGGGGCGCCCGCGACGCCGATCCGGCCGCGACCCTCGACGCGGCCCGGCGCGCCTTCGAACGCGAGTTCCTCTCCGCGAAGCTCCGCGAGAACGGCTGGAGCGTGTCGCGCACCGCCGAGGCCGTCGGGCTCGCGCGCGAGACCCTCTCGCGCAAGATCCGCTCCCTCGGCATCGAGGCGGAGCGTGACTGAGGGGTGGCGCCTGCGGCCCGCGGGCGCCGCCGGGTGCGCCGGCGCGGCCGCGCTGCTCGCCGCCGCGCTGCCCGACGCCTGGAGCGCCCCGTCGCTCGCGTCGCTGCTCGCGAGCGGCCGCGGCTGCCTGCTGCTCGCCGAAGAGGCCGGGGTCCTGCGCGGCGTGCTGGTGGGCGAGCGCGGGCCGGACGAGTTCCACGTGCACGCGCTGGCGGTGGCCGCGGACGCGCGCCGGCGCGGGCTCGGCACGGCGCTCCTCGCCGCGGCTCTGGCGGAGGCGCGCGTCGCGGGCCTGGCGCGGGTCCACCTCGAGCTCCGCGCGTCCAACCTTGGGGCCCTGGCCCTCTACCGGCGCTTCGGCTTCGCCGCGCTCGGCCGGCGTCCGCGCTACTACGCCGGGGGCGAGGACGCGCTGCTGCTCTCCCTCGAGCTCGCGGCGGAGGACGCCGCCGCCGCGCGCGCCTGGGAAACGCCCGCGTGAGCGGGGGCGTCGCCCCCGAGCAGCCGGACGGGGCACGCGTGTTGCGCGCCGACGTGGAGATCCTCGCCAACGGGGTCGAGGGTGGGGCGAACCGCCGCCTCGCGCTCCGTCTCCCCGCCGGGTGGCCGGGCTTCGCTCCGGGCCAGTTCCTCATGCTCTCGCCGGGTGCGGTCGGCGCCGCGCGCCGCGACGATCCGCTGCTCCCGCGCCCCATGGCGATCTACCGGGTCGGCGAGGCCGGCGGCGGAGCCCCGGGGCTCGAGGTGCTCTACCGGGTGACGGGCCGCGGGACCGCGCTCCTCTCCGACGCCCGGGCGGGAGAGCGCGTGCGGATCGTGGGCCCCCTCGGCCACGGCTTTCCCCCGCCGGACCCCGGCGCCGAGGCGCTCCTCGTGGGCGGCGGCACCGGGATCGCCTCGCTCTTCGAGCTCGCGCGGCGGGCCGCGCCTCGCGCGCGGGTGCGCGTGCTGCTCGGCGCGCGCACGGCGAGCGACCTCATGGGGCGGGGCGACTTCGAACGCCTCGACGCCGGGCTCGACGTCGCCACCGAGGACGGGAGCGCGGGTCGGCGCGGCCTCGTGACCGAGCTCCTCGAGCGTTCGCTCCACGCCGAGGCCGTGGTGTACGCCTGCGGCCCCACGCCGATGCTGCGCCGGGTCGCGGCGCTCGCGCACGCGGCGCGCGCCCGCGCCTTCGTCTCGCTGGAGAACACCATGGCCTGCGGCTTCGGGGTCTGCCTCGGCTGCGCGGTGCCGTGCGCGGCCGGAGGCTACGCTCTCGTGTGTCGCGCGGGGCCCGTCTTCGCGGCGGACGCCGTGGCCTGGGAGGGCCTCCCGTGAAGGAGGGCGGCAAGGCGGCGCAGCCGCTGCGCAGCGAGGCGCAGCCGAGCGGAGAGCGGGGGGGCCGGGCCAGGCACGCCGGAGGCGTGCCGTCCACGGGTGGAGCCGGACCGGGACCCGCCGGGATCGATACGCGCGTCGATCTCGGCGGGATCGCGCTCCGCAACCCCGTGCTCACGGCGTCGGGCACCTTCGGCTACGGGACGGAGTTCGCCCCCTTCCTCGACCTGCGCCGCATCGGGGGCTTCGTGGCGAAGAGCCTCACCCTCGAGCCCCGCCAGGGCAACCCGCCGCCGCGCATCGTCGAGACGCCGGCGGGGATGCTGAACGCCATCGGCCTCGAGAACGTCGGTGTGGACGCCTTCCTGGCCGAGAAGCTCCCCGCGCTGCCCGAGGGGGTCGCGGTGGTGGCGAGCGTCTTCGAGACGGAGATCGACCGCTACGCCGAGGCGTGCAAGCGGCTCACCGGCCCCCCCCGGGTCGTCGGGATCGAGGTGAACGCGTCGTGCCCCCACGTGAAGAGCGGGGGGATCGAGTTCGGGCAGCGCGCGGAGCTGCTGGCTCGCCTCGTGCGCGCGACGCGCGGCGCGACCTCGCTCCCGCTGCTCGTGAAGCTCTCGCCGAACGTGACCGACATCGCGGAGATGGCGCGGGTGTGCGAGGCGGAGGGAGCCGACGCCCTCTCGCTCGTGAACACGCTCCAGGCCCTCGACGTGGACGTGGAGACCCGCCGCCCGGCGCTCCGCAACGTGCTCGGCGGCCTCTCGGGGCCCGCCATCCGGCCCGTGGCCCTGCGCATGGTGTTCCAGGCGTCGCGGGCGGTCCGCCTCCCGATCTGCGGAATCGGCGGGATCGCGAGCGCCGAGGACGCGATCAAGTTCCTGCTCTGCGGGGCCACCGCGATCCAGGTGGGGACGGCGAACTACCTGAATCCCATGGCCGCGGTCGAGATCGCGGAGGGGATCGCGGAGTACGCGGCCCGCCACGGCTTCGCGCGGGTGGCGGACATTGTGGGAGCTCTAGAGCTTCCCTGATTCGCCCACCGCCGGGGGACTGTCGTCGCCCTTGCCCCCGGGGTGCGTCGCGGTTGCGATCTCCCTCTGATTTCGATAGGTTGCACGCGCTTGCGCGGTTTGGATCCGCGTCCCGGCGGACCAAGAGGCGGACATGGCGTCCGCTTTCTTTTTTTCGGGCGAAGGAATTCGAGAGCGAAGGCCGGGCGGAGGCGGGGTGCGATGTATCGGGACATCCCGCGCGAGCTGCGCGAGTGGATCGAGCCCGTGGTCGAGTCCCACGCGCTCGAGCTGGTGGACGTGGAGCTGCACAAGGGTCGGGGCCCCTGGATCCTGCGGGTGATCCTGGACACGCCGGTCGGCGACGGGCGCGTCGGGGTCGAGGTGTGCGCGGGCGTGTCGCGGGAGCTCGGCACGCACCTCGACGCGCACGACGCGATCCCCGTGCGCTACCGCCTCGAGGTCTCCTCCCCGGGTCTCGACCGCGTGCTCGGGCGCGAGAAGGACTTCGCCGCGGCGCGCGGCTGCGAGGTGCACGTCGAGACGCAGCGTCCCCAGGACGGACGCCGCCGCTTCCAGGGAGAGCTCCTCGACCTCGACGCCGAGACGCTGCGCATGCAGGTGGACGGCGCCGAGGTGCGCATCCCCTTCGCCGAGGTGGCGAAGGCGAACAAGGTGTACCACTTCACGTCCGAGGATTTCGCCCGTCCGGCGGTCGCGGGGCGCGCCGCCGGGCGCTCCTCCCGGGCTCGAAGGTGAGACGAGCATGAAGGAAGCATTCGCGGGTCTCAAGCGCGAGATCGACCAGATCGCCAAGGACAAGGGCATGGACAAGCAGGTCGTGATCGGCGCCATCGAAGAGGCGATGCGCCAGGCGGCCCGGCGCAAGTTCGGCCAGGAGCGCGAGATCGAGGCGCGCTTCAACGAGGAGCTCGGCGAGATCGAGATCTTCGAGTTCCGCGAGGTGGTGGAGCAGGTGATCGACGAGACCAGCCAGGTCGACCTGCCGCGCGCGCGCACGCTCGACCCCGGCGCCGAGCTCGGCGACGACATCGGGGTCAAGCTCGACACCAAGGACTTCGGCCGCATCCTCGCCCAGACGGCGAAGCAGGTGATCATCCAGCGCGTGCGCGACGCGGAGCGCGACATCGTCTACGAGGAGTACAAGGATCGCAAGGGCGAGATCCTGAACGGGATCGTGCGCCGCTTCGAGAAGGGCAACATCATCGTGGACCTCGGGCGCGCCGAGGCGGCGCTCACGCCGCGAGAGCAGGTGCCTCGGGAGAGCTACCGGCCCGGCGACCGCATCCGCGCCTACGTCATCGACGTCACCAAGGCGGCCAAGGGCGCGCAGATCCTGCTCTCGCGCGCCTGCATCCAGATGCTCCGCAAGCTCTTCGAGCAGGAGGTGCCCGAGATGTACGAGGGCATCGTGACCATCGAGTCCGCGGCGCGGGAGCCGGGCGGGCGCTCGAAGATCGCGGTGCGCTCGCGCGACAGCGACGTGGACCCCGTCGGCGCGTGCGTGGGCATGAAGGGCAGCCGCGTGCAGGCGGTGGTCCAGGAGCTGCGCGGCGAGCGCATCGACATCGTGCCGTGGAGCGCCGATCCCGCGCGCTACGTGTGCAGCGCGCTCTCGCCGGCGCAGGTCTCGAAGGTGATCATCGACGAGGCGGAGAAGTCGATGGACGTGATCGTCCCCGACGACCAGCTCTCCCTCGCGATCGGTCGCAAGGGCCAGAACGTGCGCCTCGCGGTCCAGCTCACGGGCTGGCGCATCGACATCAAGAGCGAGTCGAAGATGCGCGAGATGGCGCAGTGGCTCGCCGAGGCGGTCTCCATCGTGGAGAGCTGCGGCGAGCCCGAGGCGGAGCTGCTCCTGCAGCAGGGGATCATGTCCCTCGAGGACCTCTCGGAGTGTCCGACGGACCTGCTCTCCTCGCTGCCGGGCATCGACGAGGCCGGCGCCCTCTCGATCAAGGCGCGCGCGGCGGAGCTGGCCGTGCGCAAGAAGGCCGAAGACGAGGCCCGGGTCGCGGCGGCCGTGGCGGCAGCTGCCGCGGCGGCCGTGGCGGCTGCCGAGG